>JAQCCA010000147.1 GCA_027621155.1 Pseudomonadota bacterium
TTGGGCGCTCATTTGCTAAAACAATGAAACTATTCATTGTTTCTTAACGCATTCGCTATTGGTAAAATTCAATCATCTAAAAGCACGATAAATTCAATGGCAGAAATACTTTAAAATGATTTGAGGGGGTTATAATAAAAAGGAAAAGTTATGTTGGTCGGACTGATCATTGCCGCCTTTATATTGGGTCTTATTATTGGGTTTTTATTTGTCAAAGTTTCAAGTAAATCACAACAAGTGAAGTTAAAAGCGCTTGAAGAGCAATTGCCGCAAATCGAAGCGCTACTTCAGCATAAAGAGAGTCAACTACAGCAAAGCCAGCAGCAAAACTTGGTATTGATAACGGATCATAAGCATTACCAAGAGCAAGAAAGGCGCTTAAGTCAAGAGCTCAGTATGACGAAACAAAAGTTTGAGATTCGCAGTGAGGAAGTGCTTAAGCTGCAAAATAAACTTGCCAGTGATGAGGTCAAGATTGACTCGTTGGCTAAAGATGGTGAGCGCTTGATAGTTGAGCTTAATAAACTCTCAACTAAGCATGATGAGCTGTTAGCTAAAGTTGATCATTTAACCGAGGAAAAATCAGCACTTCAGGCGGAGCGCTCAAAACTCCTAAAGCACATTGAAGCACAAGAGCAAAATGCACAGGAAAAAATTGCACTACTAGAGAATGCCAAAAAGAGTTTGACCGAGCAGTTTGAGAATTTGGCAAATCGCATTTTTGAAGAAAAGGGCGAGAAGTTTGCCAATCAGAATAAAGTGAATTTAGCAGAAGTATTGCAGCCGTTTAAAAATGATATTAATGAATTTAAGAAGAAAGTTGATGATGTCTATGTGCATGAAGCCAAGGAGCGAGCCTCATTGCAAAAAGAAGTCAATAAGCTGTTTGAATTAAATCAAGAGATGAACAAAGAAGCGAAAAATCTTACCAAAGCGCTTAAGGGTGATAAGAAACTGCAAGGCGATTGGGGAGAGGTGGTGCTTGAGCGTGTGCTTGAATCATCAGGCTTGCGTAAAGGTCATGAGTATGATGTGCAGACAAGCTTTAAAGCAAGTGATGATGAGGATAATACCAAAGTCATGCGCCCTGATGCGATTGTTCACTTGCCTGATGGCAAAGACGTCATTATCGATGCCAAGGTTTCTTTGGTAAGTTATGATGCCTATACGCGTGCTGATAGTGATAGCTCAAAAAATGAGTATCTTAAAAAGCATATTGAAGCCATTCGTCAACATATTGCGTTGTTATCATCTAAAAACTACGAGCGTTTATCGCAAGTTAACTCATTGGATTTTATTTTGATGTTTATGCCAATTGAAGCGGCTTTTGTGGTGGCATTTCAACACGATGATAGCTTGTTTCAAGAAGCCTTTAAAAAGCGCATTATTATTGTAACACCAACGACTTTGTTGGCAACATTAGGCACTATTCGTAACACATGGAAATATGAAAGCTTAAACAAAAACGCCAGTGAAATCACCGAGCGTGCAACTAAGATGCTCGATAAATTCCGGGGTTTTGTCGAAGATGTTGAAACACTTGGTAAGCAGTTAGATAAAACCAAAGAGACTTATGATGGTGCGCTGAACAAGCTAACCAAAGGCAGAGGTAACTTAATCTCTCAAGCTGTGCAACTCGAAAATATGGGGGTGCATATGAAAAAATCGTTACCACAAGATATTGTTGAGCAGTCAGAGTTGGAGTTGTCACAACATGAAGATAAGTAAATTTATTTCCCATAGAGGGGCGAATAAAATCGCGCCTGAAAATACGATGTTGGCATTTGAAAAGGCCTATCAGGCGGGGGCGTGCTGGATTGAGCTCGATGTGCAGTTAAGTGCTGATAATATGCTTTTTATCTTTCATGATAATAATGCTAAGAAGCTCACAGGATTAGATGTTGATCTTACAAATCTTGCTTGGGCTGATATTAGTAAGCTTCATGTATTAAACGATTGCTTCCCAGAGGTACATGCCAAGATCCCAACGATGGATGAATATTTAGCTTGGATGGCAACTAAATCGGATCTATATACCAATATTGAGATTAAGGTCAAAGCTGAGTTTGATGCGGACTATGAGACGTGCTTGGTTAAACACTTATTGGATCTTGTTGAGCGTTACCCGCAATTACATTCACGCATTTTGTTATCGAGTTTTTCAGAGTATGTTTTAGCGCAATTGTCTGAAAGTGAAACAAAACTGGATTGTGAATTTTTGCTTGAGGTTCAAGATTGGCAGCGTGAGGAGCATAGAATTTTTACTGAAACAAAGAAGAAGTTTGATCAGTGGCGTTGTATCGCTCTTGGTATTAATAGTGCGGTGCTTAATCGTGAGCGTATTGCCCAATTAAAAGAAGCTTTTCACACTGTGTTGGTTTATTCGATTGGTTCATTACCGGATGAAGAAATTCATAAGTTACTTAGCGAAGGTGCTGATAGTGTATTTATCGATAGTATGACTGCATTGCAATCTGATGTAAAACGCATTGGTTTTTTAGCAACGGGCGATGAGATCACAACGGGTGATGTCATTAATACTAACACCCCTAAGTTGGCTGAAAAGCTGTATGAACATGGCTTTCAGCTGGGGTTACATTTAGCCTGTTTTGATGATAAAGAAAAGCTCAAAGCAAGTCTTCGATTCTTGCTACAAGAGCATGATATTGTTATTACAGTGGGTGGTTTGGGTCCAACCGAAGATGATAAAACTTGTGAGGCGATTGCAGAAGTTTTTAATAAACCGTTAGTGTTTAACGAAGATTCTTGGCAGAGAATTTTCACGCGTATTTCTAGTCGCTTTGCAACTGTGCCTGAGAATAACAAAAAACAGGCGTATTTCCCCGAAGGTGCTCAAGTGCTTGTTAATGCGCAAGGTACAGCAGATGGTTGTTATATTACTGTCGATAATAAGCATTTATTTATGCTGCCAGGGCCGCCACATGAATGTTTGCCGATGTTTGATCAAGAGGTTTTACCTAGACTGCTTCATTTGAAGCTACATAACACACCGGTACGCTATCAATGGCAATTATTGGGCGCTTCAGAGGCGCATATTGCCAAGATGTTAAGTCCATTGGCTGCTGAATATCAGCTGGAACTTGGTTATCGCGCAGCATATCCATATCTTGAGGTTAAGCTGCATGTGACGACTGCACAGGATGTATCGTTACTTGCTCATGAAATTACCAAAGTAGTTGAACCGTTTTTAGCAACAACGACTAAGCAACATGCCAGTGAAGTGCTCAAAACATATCTTAAAACAGGTGAGGTGAGTCTAAGCATGCAAAAGGATGTCACCAAAGGTTATGTATACAGTCATTTAGCACAATTGATGCCAGTCACCGAAACTAAGCCAAAGTTAAGTGTTCAGTTGCAAACCAATGGCATGCTTGGGTTTTGGAGCAAAAGCGCACACTTGGTTGATGATCTGTCTTTAGTGATTAAGGCAAATGATCACATTAAAAATAGAAGCTTTGAACAAGAGCATCATGTGCGTTTTAGCAATAAAGGTAAGCATAGTTTTAAATTTATATATGAGTGGATTTGTGCGCAAGTCTTACGTGTTATCCAAAAAGAGGGGATTTAAAGGATGAGTAAACCATTAGTTGGCGTTGTTATGGGCTCAAAGTCCGATTGGGAAACAATGCAACATACCACAGAGACCTTAAAGCAATTGGGTATTCCTTATGAAGTTCAAGTTGTCTCAGCCCATCGCACACCTGATTTATTATTTAGATATGCGGAAACAGCCGAGCAAAAAGGACTAAAAGCAATCATTGCAGGTGCTGGAGGAGCAGCTCACCTACCAGGCATGCTTGCAGCGAAAACGCATATCCCAGTGCTTGGTGTGCCGGTGCAATCCAAAGCCTTATCGGGGCAAGATTCATTATTATCTATTGTGCAAATGCCAGCAGGCATCCCAGTGGCAACATTTGCCATTGGGCGCGCGGGTGCTGTCAATGCCGCTTTGTTTGCATGCAGCATGTTGGCTGTTGAGCATCATGAATATAATGAGGCAATTAAACAATATCGTCAGGCACAGACGGATAGTGTGTTAAGCTCAACGCAGCTTGAATAGCTGATTTAGATGCATTTCAAGGCGGTTTTGCCTATCGTATGTCCTGTCTCAAGCAGTGCATGTGCCTTATAGGCTTCTTCAAGTGCACCAAGCGATTTAACGAAATCATGATTCTTTTTAGAGGCGGTTGTAATTACGTAGGCGCCTGTTGCTTTCGCTAATTGAATGGATAGATGTCCAACACCTCCAGCGCCAGCATGGATTAATACACGTTTATTTTCTTGGGGTATTATACAACACTAATATCAACCGATGGACGCAAAGTTGAGCAGACGGCTAATGCTTCATGTACAGGGTGATTTGCAAATTTTGTAAACGGTGCATTGCTTGGCGCTTTTTGATCAATCGTAGGGATTGCTTGTTGCATTAAGTTATAGTCAAAGCGTGGCGCCCATTTGCGTGCGCCAAGGCGTGCAGTGGTTGAGCAGTTGTCAACCATGTGCGCAACACCTTTAAAGTGCATATATGGATTAAGTGAATCAACGGCTTCAATAATTGACTCATTCACGATTTCTGAATAGCTATGACCCTTTTCAGCTAAAACATCGACTTGGGCGATGATGCAGGCAAGGTAAACACCCGCGGTGATTGGGTCATTTGGCATATTGTTGTTATCGCGTTGACTACGCACTTTTTCGCCGACTTTCCACATGTCAGTGCCATCGATTTTGCCCATTGGTAGACGTGAATGGCGTTTGCCTGCCAAGGTGACGGATCGAAATTCATTGCCACTTTCAACATCTTCATAAATCTCAAAAAGAATATCTAAGCAGGGTGTATAGGCAGCATTGTAGGCATTTTCAAATTTTTCTTTATCGGCTGGGCTAAAGCTGTCATAAACCTTTTTAAGCCCTTGTGTTGAAATAGTCTTTGAGATATTGCCTGTGATTGCCTCAGCAGTACGCTTGAAAGCTTCTTCAGGATTAACGCCATTATCGGTAAAGTGGCGATAAAGCACTTCAATAATGCCATGAACGGCACCTAGTAATACACCGCGCTCGCCAAAAATGTCTGAGCGATATTCCATCTCCATTGTCGTTGGGAAAACAAATGGCGCGCCACAGGCAATTGCCCAAGCAAGCGCATAATCAGTTGCCTTACCATTGACGTCTTGATAAACGGCAATGCTACTGTTAATGCCCGCACCATTAACTGTTTTACCTTGTTCATAAAGTCGTCTTACCGAAGGTCCCATACCTTTTGGACACATCGCCACGATATTAATATCATTGCGAATTGGCGCATTGATTGTCTTCATATAGCCGATTAAAAAACCATGGGAAAAACCAAGTGTGCTGCCTGGTTTTGCTGCAGCAGAAATTTCTTTGTAAAGCTCCGCTTGTGCTGCATCTGAAATCAAAATGATCGCTAAATCAGATTTAGAAATAACGTCAAACATCTCGCCTAATGTGCCATCTGCTTTAGAGAAGCCTGCGGTTTCAGCAGCTTTTTCTGATTTGGAATGAGCGCGCAACCCAACGCATACTTTAATGCCAGTATCGGCGAGTGAATCACGCAAGTTTTGCGCTTGTGCAGGACCTTGTGAGCTCCAGCCAATCACACCGATTTGTTTGATACCCTCAAATGCTTGTGGTAGCTTCGAGAATAAATGACGACCTCCGGCAACAATTGTTTCACTGCTGCCGCCTAAGTTGTACTCTTTAATGTCAAAAATATTGCTTTGGATTTTCATGCGGTCTTACCTCGTTGTTTTTAGTGTTTTTAATAATTAAAAATAAAAATTCGCCGATAAACTTATTGTGCTATAAACTTGATGTTGAAATAAAGTGAATTATCATCAATTATATATTGTGTATTTTGCAACAATCACGACGATTAAGGCTTATCGTAACTGAAAATGTATTGTTTTTAGATAAATATTATAAAAATTAAAAAAATACTTGACCTTTGTTCTGCTTAAGTAAATAATGCGCGACAGAACCAAATAGTGTACCCCGATATGTGGGCACATGTGACCCTCCCCAACAAAATATTAAGGAGCTAAACATGATAACTTTTCA
>JAQCCA010000004.1 GCA_027621155.1 Pseudomonadota bacterium
AACTTGTCTTTGAAATTCAGATTTATAAATATTTTGGTGGTCAATATTAAGGCAACTTGCAATGAGTTGAAATATTATTTTAATTTAACAGAAATAGATGACAAGAATAAGCCCATAGGAGCCTAGAATGAATTATGATGTTGATTTGTGTGTTGCAAATGAATACAACTCGAGTAAAAATACAATAAACACAGGATCTGCTGCTTTATTAATCATAGAAATGCAAAATGTATTTAAGGATGAAATTATATCTGGAAAGCAAATATCTAATGTTAAAAAACTGATTAAATTTGCAGATGAAAATAAAATGAAAAAAATATTTGTTCGCCATAATGATAGCTCGGACACCTCTGACAATATGATTACTTGGTGGGGTGGAGATCAAATCATTAAGGGAAGCAAGGAATGGGAAATCATGGATGAGTTTGATGCTAGCAATGCTATTATTGTAGACAAAAGCCAATATAGCGCTTTTTATCAAACCAATTTAGAATATATTTTAAAGGAAAATAAAATTACAGATCTCATTGTTTGTGGAGTTATGACTAACTGTTGCTGTGAAACCACCACAAGAGATGCCTTTATGCGAGGGTATAATGTGTTTTTTATCAATGATGCTACAGGAACTATAAACAGTGAATTACACGAGGCTGCGATAAAAAATATTTCTTTTGGATTTGCTCGTGTTCTTAATACTGATGAACTAGCCTCTATCAAATAATGGAATATCTACTAATGAACAAACTAAAATTAATTGCAACCTTATGCTCAAGCATAATTGCTGTCTCTTTTAATATGGCTCATTCGGCAGGTGCGTCTGAAAAGCCAAATGTAAATGCTACCGCATTCTTTGGGTTTCTTGATGACCCTAAAATAACTGAAATTATCGATAAAAAATGTAATGTTAATTTCTCTCACGACAGCTATCCATCTAATGCTGAGTTCTTACATACATTCAACACTAATGCAGATGATTATGATGTAATGATATTTTCCAACTTGATATATGGTAGCATCAAAGATAGATTGCCAAAATTTAACAGCAATTTATCAAGTGTATCTAATAATTACTACCCATATTTTAAGGATTATTTTAAAACTCATGGATATACACAAAATACAGCGTTTTTTACTCATGCAATGGTTGGGTTCTTATATAATCCAAAACTAATTAAAGTCTCCCCAGATGATACTATTTTTGATTTATTTAAAAAAGCAAAAAACAATGACGTTATATTAGTAGATGATTCGGGTGAAATTGGTAATTTGGTTACTCAGGCATATAACGAAAAGTACAAGAAAAACAGTCAAACTAAGTTAACATATAAAAATCTAAAAGAACTAACCCAGAATACCCATGTTTACGTAACTTCTGAATTTAATAAAATATATGATAACCCAAAATTTGCCTTTGCATATATTTGGTCTGGTGACGCTTTACTTTATCTTAAAAAGTCTCATAAACCATATAAGTTTTTCATGCCAACACACGCAACGTCTATTTGCACGGATCTAGTTGTTCAAATGAAAGACACTCCTCAAGCAAAATGCGTAGCTGAAGCACTAGCATCACCGGAGCTATTAAAATATTTTGAAAAGGATTCCTACTATTTTTCCCCATATTTTAAAAATAATATCAAAGACCCAATATACACCCAAGTATACAATCAGGCTAAAGCTAACTTAGCCAACTATACAATGATTGAGCCGGTATACGACTTTGAAAACTATTACAATAAAAATTGGGAAAACATAAAGCTAAAGCTATATGAAGAAAATGCCCAGTAGCTTTCGTTCAAAAAATATAAATATATTTACAACTCATGCTAAGCGTATTATTTCTCTATCATTGATAATCTTTTTACTTATATCTTTAAGCTATTTGGCTTTTATTTTTTACATGAATCGCCACAATGACACGATATCAAGTCAGCAAGCGATAAATAGAGCAAACTCAATACTCCAAAAACAATTATCATTACAGCTTTCTATTTTTGCTAATAATATCGATTTTATTAGGTATCTTAGATCTGGAACTATAACTAGAAATAAAAACAACTTACAAATGAAATGGGCATTTGCCAAGTTAGACAGGGACTTAATCAAAGGTGTTGAGGTTTTCAATTCGTATGAAATTTTATATTCTGATGGTGAAAAAAATAAGTTTTTCACCACTCTAAAGCTGTGCTATCTTGGTGACGTCCTTAATGAGACACTGGGGAACTGTAGTGATTTTATAACTATATATTTTAATAAAGATGCTTATGTAAATGAGTTGAAAAAAATATCACCTGTAGATTTCACCACCAAAAATAGTGATTATAATTATGGTTTTCATCCATTTTCAAATACATTTGGTGTATTTTCTATCCAAAACTTTTCAAGTAAAGATATCATCACACTATACTTGAAACATAATGACCAGCCTATGCTTATAGGTTCCATATATTTTCTTGTGCTATTTTTTATACTTGGATTTATTTTCAGCCATCGAGCCTTAAATAAAATCATGAATAATTACCTGATAAACCCTTTAAAGTATATTCATGACGGATATAACAAAGCTAATTCAAATCTCAAGGAGCAACCACATTTTTTATTGGAGTTTAATGAGTTGATACATGTTATCAATGAATATAATTCACGAACAATAAACTCTAAAATAGAAACATTATCTGAAGATATGGCTCATAAACTGAATAATCCACTCAATGGCATTGTAGCTATAATGCCAAAAATTATGTCTGAATGCGGTGCAAAACCAGAGCTTGATCTTTTAGAAAAGTATATAAAAACCATACATGGATTAACCAAAGATATACTTAATGATTTTAGAGTTGACACAAAAAACCAAGCGCATGATGACATTAGTGATTCAAGATTTGTAATTGCTGAGTATTTTATAGATAGGATAGTTAATGACTATCAAATACAGCATCCAAAATGCCAATATAAAATAGAGCATAATTCTATAAGTTGGATTTATATATCTCCCATTGAGTTTCAAGACGCTATTCTGAATTTATTAAATAATGCCTACGAGAGTTTGAACGGAAGGGGTGTTAAAAATATACATGTCAAATTACATGATTTGACATCAATATTGAAAATAGAAATTATAGATACTGGGTGCGGCATCCCGATGAATGAGTTAAATAATGTGATGTCAGGTAAAAGCTTAAAACCTACGGGTAATGGAATTGGCTTAACTTCAGCAATAAGATATTTTCAGGAACAGAATGGGTGCTTGAACATTTATTCACAAGAAAACTGTGGGACAACCATTGAAGTTCAGATTCAAAAACATGTGATTCCTGCATTTTTAACTGAAACAATATTATACGATGATTTGTCAATATTTATTGTTATATCTGATAATGTTGAAATGATAGTAAAATTGCAAAAGATGTTAGTAAATATTGATAATAGTAAGTTTTATTTTACTAATTTAAAAGAGTATGACTCGTTTACACAAAATAAGCCCCATAAAAATATAGTAGCTATCATAGATGACAGCCTGTATATTGACTTAATCAACAAATACAGTAATGTTCTTGTTGAATTCAAGCATATTTATCTTGTCACATACGACCAGCTCACTATAAATACCCAAAAAGCCTTATCTGCTAGAAATAATGATAAAGCCCTTATATGGGCAAATATTGATAAAGCCAACCTCTCTAATATCACTCATATAGCCTCATAAAAATTATACTTTCAAATATTTTCATGTTTTTTTCAGATTTTGCGTTTTACGCAAGGTTTTCTAAAAAAAGTGTGTTTTCATAAGCACATGAGTACGCACAACCACATAAAAGCTAGTAGCTGAACCCATAGAGATGCACATGGACACATATAAAAACATAAGGTTATCTGACAATGAGAAATTAGTAATTCTTGTTAGAAATAAAATGACAGGTGAAGTTTTTGAAATCCCAGCTGATACGTCAAGTATTGAGCATGATAACAAGAGCAACATTATGGTTGATGGCAATGAAAACAAGTGACTATTGTAAATTGCAACCTGCAAGGGGCAGCAGCAGCCAACGCCATTGGGTGAAAAAGGCGTTGGATTTGCTGTTAAGTTTACGTAGCGGGGGCTGGGCGGACATTGCCGCTGACTGAGTTGGCGGTGGTGTCTTTAAAGTATATGAGAGAGGTGAAAACATGACTATCAGTGAAGCAATCGCAACGTTAGAAAACTTAAAGCAAATACATGGTGACGTTGAACTCTACCTCCAAGGCAGGGCTGCCGACATACAACACGATGTCAAAGCCATTAGCGGTGAGCAGTTGAATGGTGCTGATTATGTGCTGATTTGTGGTGACAATGAGTTTGTGATTTAACGATGAAAAAGAAGAAAAAGAGCGCATTCAACTTAAAGAACTTTGGTCACATATAAGGTCAAAGTCTTTGAATAATTTTAATTTTTTAAGTCGTCAGTGGTCATAGGTAAACAGGGAGCAGATCAATGCAAAAAGGTCAAATAAACTTAAAAGAACATCAACTTGAATCACTTTGCAATAAGCTTTATACAGTATTTGTGTTGGGTAATTTAATTGACGAAAAAGACAATTCAAATGACACCTATAGTAAGTTTTGCTTTCTCACATCACTTGCGCTTGAAAACTTAACAGATATTGAAACTGTGGTTGATGGCAAGAAATGGACGATAGATGAAAATGCCAGTGTTGAAGATATTAAAGAGTTAGCCAAAAGAGCAAAAATTAAAGGCGCAGCGACATTACAAATCAATCCTTTTTTACCAGATGCATATAGCAATAACACGGAGTGTAACAATGCAAATTAAATCACTCATAACAGGCGCAATGCTGATGATGTCTTTAAGTGTCAGCGCCTATGCGTCAAATAATATTGCAAATTATACAATAACAACTGGCGACAGCAGCTTTGATTACTTCACAGGTAAATATGACGGATTCAATGCAAAAGACTCTGATTTCTTAGGCTTCATGAGCAACTGCTTTCTCACAAGTTGGTCGCAATCAGACAAGGACTTAATGGGTGAGCTATTAGCGTCAAAACAGCCTTTCAATGTACTAGATCGCATTGATTACTCAACCAGTTTTTCAACTGTGGTTAATGACGAAGTAGCAAACTGCCGTGACGCATATCCGCAAATTAAAGCGAGTTATTGGGCTGAGTTTAGAACGCATCAAGCGATGTCAAATTTTGTTAAAAAGTACATATTGGAGAAGTAAATTGAAAATGAAAACGCTAATTAAACTAACAACCACGGTCGCACTAACATTCGGCTTTGTCGCTGCAAATGCTGCTTATCCAGTGGGTGATGTGATGGGAAGCAATATCAGTGTAAGTCAAGCAATAGGCTGTTATAAAGATAGTAAAATTTCGCCTAAAACAAGTGATGTTGATTTTCTTAAGTGCATCAAATTAAATACTATTGTTAACACTCCATTAGATCATAATGTAAAAAAACAAAGCCTAGTTGACTCAATCAAACAAGCACAAACAACAGGCTCAAGCTTCACATCAAAGCAATATGACGACTATGCAAGAATGGCTAATGTGATGACGTTTGCCAATGCAAACAGTGATGCAAATTTAGACTTTAAAAAACAGCTTGCTCGTTCAGCACAGGATTACATTTTCAAGGTCACTTTAGATGCTCAAAATAAAGTCGCTTATGAAGCACTTAGAGATACACAAAACCAAGCAACCAATCAGGCGATTTTGACTACGCTGCTTGCAATGTCAGACTCATTGAATCAGATCAAAAATGATTTAAACAATGACGGATGTGTCACTGGGAATTGCACAGTAAAAGCATCAACTGAAAAAGAGGTTTCAAATAACTTAACCAGTGACCAACTAAATGCCTTCGCCAAGGGAGTTTTAGATGAGCAAGCAAAGCAAAAACATGCTGTGGAGTTGCCAATTTTCGAAGGAACTCAGCTAACTACTAAGTAATCCAAGACAAATTCAATCTAAACCTGTTTCAGATGGGTAGGGTTCTTTTTGGCTTGAGTTTGTGAAATTGGGTGATTTAAGGACAAAAGAGGTTGAAAAATGTTAAGCGGCACTAGTAAAAACATCATTGAAAACAAAGAGCAATTACAACCATTGATTGCTTATAACAAACGGCTACAACAAGCCAAACATAAGGAGTTAATGTCAACCAAGTATCACAACAATGGTTTAGATGCGATTTATGTTGCGATTGAAAAAGCAAAGCAAAATCAAGCTAAAGAAGTTAAATAAAGCACAGATTAATAACCTAACAGGAGTAAGACAATGGCAAAGCTAAATTCACAAGCAGCAAAAACAGCAACATTAGAAATTCAAAACGGCATACATCATTTTACGATTAACCGCTATAAAGAGTTTGTCACTAAGAACTCAGACACAGGTATTGCTATTGGTTTTGATTTGATAGATCGAGCAGGAAACACTGGCAAAGCATCTGATTTATTCATCATTAATGACAAGCAACAGCATAGATTAATGCGCTTACTTGAAGCTTGCGGACTTCAGAGCCTTTGGGATAAAGGCGAGGTTACTCAGTCGGACTTAGTAGGCAAAGAGGGTTATTGCGATATATCCATTATTGAGAACAAAGACCCTAAGACAAAAATGCAGTTTCCGCATGAGGTGAAAGTCAGTAATTACTATGTGCAAGGGCAGCTTGGCTTTGATGATCAGCAAGAATTACAAGGCGATGATGAATCGGTCATTGAGGGTGAAATCACTGATCATGAAGAAGCTTAAAACGATTAATAAGTAGCCGTAAAGAAAAGGTTAAGATATGCGTAGCTCAACATATATCAATTTTTTAAGCGAAAAATCCATTATGCAACATGGCGATAAAGCCCTGTATGCCTTAAAGGATATGAAGCGCATTATTGAATTTTTATCTCAGGGTGATAGCTACGATGACCTTTCAAAGAAAAGAGCTATGTCAATCACCTCTATTAGAAAGCTATGTATTGAAATTAGAGAGCATTTTCAATGCGAAACAGATGCTGAGTTAATTTATAAATATACAAGAGGTGAAATTGATGTTTTCCGTCTTATTTAAGCCCTTCCATTACCGTGATTCTGTTCTTGAATCTGTCGTTGACATGATAGCTGAAACAGATTTAAGCGTTACACAGTCAGAAGAACAACAATCCATTGAGCTATTTTTATCTTTAATGGCATTAAAAGCTGATAATGCGATTGCTTTAAGTGCTGATTATGTGGCAATTCAATCTCGCTTACTGTCATTAAAAACAAAAGATAGTGAGAAGATGAATATGTTGCACTCAATTGTGGCGCATCCTATTTTATCTTTTGTACAAATTGGACTGTCACACTGTGTCGAAAAAAGAGAAGAAGATAACCAGATTAAAACCCTTATTTTTAAATTAAATGAGGTACAAAGCAACTGGGCGAGTGTCGATACTTTTTTAAATAACATTATCTTTTTAGGTGTCAATCAGCATGGTATTAGCAAATCTATTTATGACATCAAACGTGCTGAGTTAGACATTCATCTAATCGCAGAACATAGCGTTAACATTCAAAACGCGACTGCCAATATTGCAAGAGATTTACTGATTGATGGCAAGTTGAAAGCAGCAGAGCTTGTATTGCGATCTTATGAGAAATTCTATCATGCCATTTGTGCTATTTATGATAAGGCAGAGCTTAACAAAGAGATTTTAAATACTTATGCCTTAGCTGAAAAATCTAAGCCAAAGCGCGATAAAAGATACCGCAATCAAGCATCTTTAGTACAAAAATCACAAGCTGAAATAGTGGCAAACAATCAAGAAGAATCAATCAACGGTGACACAAAACACTTGCCTTTCTCATACGATGATATGAAAGCTAAAGGATGGTTAAACCTTGATGATTACAACGATTATGACGCTGATTTAATCGTTGACATTAATACAAATAAACCAAATAAAAAGGAGCATAAAGATGTCGTAGCACAATTCAAAAGAGTACAAGAAAAAATAGATGACCTTTGTCTTTTTACTGGCGAGAGACTTACACAATCACTCAGGGTGCTTGAAGATGATCTGTCATTAACACTTAGTACAAAAAGCTATTGTGACGGTATGATTGGTGAGATTAATGGCATTTTATCTTATTTCATGTCAAGCATTCAGCATATTTCTAAAGACGAGAGTGTTTATTCAATTGTTCGCGAGATATGTCAATTAAAGCGGGTTATTTCAAAGGTTATTTATTCAAAGCAGCAGAATATCCAAACTCAAAAAACACAAAAAAAGGTCATTGAAATAGTCCAGTCTTAACAAATAAGGAGAGAGAACATATGAGTAATTTTAGCGATTTAAGAACGACCAATCGCTTAAGCTTTATTTGGCTTATGGTGACAATTTGTTTAGCGATTTGCTCCATTTATTTAATTTTTGAGCGCAGCGGTCATGCACCAGATAGTGTCATGTTTGGCTTAAATCATTTATTGATAGGCTTAACCTTTGGTTCTGGTGTGGTGACAGCGATTACGAAAGCCACGCAAAAGCTAGGCAAATAGATGCTTAGCGCACAGCTAAAAAGAAAGAAACTAAAAGAGTAGCAAAATAAAAATAAAACAAAAATAAAAAAAATAAAAAAACATAAGGAGAAAAACACATGACATTTCAGTTAAACAAAATCAAACGCATTGAGCTTATCGCAGTTGCTTTATTGCTGCCATTTTTAGCAATGGCATCGTCTACTGCGGGCAGTGTTGATTTAGGCGGATTACTTGGATTCATGAAAGATTTAAACACATCACAAACAGGTGAGATCATCACCTATATTGGCTTTTTTGGTGGATTAGTGACACTACTATTTTCACAAGCAAAGCTATGGGGTGTGATGGCAATGGCGGGCATTCCTTTAATTATCAACTACGCCCCTGCGGCACTGATTGCTTTATCAGGTGCTGGTGCAGTAATTCATTAATTATCTGGGAGATATTTTATGTCTGATATTCACGTCAGCGAACAAAAGCGCAAGATTCATACAGGCATTGAGGAGCCTGCATTATTGTTGTTTTGGACGATTAACGAGGTGGCTGTTTCTATGACGATCTGGTTTGTTGTATCGAAAGCCTTTGATAGCTATATGCTAGGAATGGCAGTTGGTTTTTTAATGCTGCTTGTGCTTTTGTCACTGCGTGATGACCATGCGCCACGAGGTGCAGCTAATCACTTTTTTCATTTACTGGGTATCTGGCGAGGTAGGAAATCTTTGTTAGGTAAAAAGCACAAAGACAGACCAGACATAAAGAAATTCCCGCCTGCCACCATAACCCGATTTGAGGTGTGAACAATGTTAAACAAATTAAAAGACAGTATCAGCAAAACCATCAAGCATAGTGAGTTAACCTCACACGCACAAATGCTTAAGCAAATTAAGATTCAGAAGCTGACATTGATTACCTTTGCTGTGGTGATATTTTTTCTTTGTTGGGCTTTACACGTTAGTCAAACGGCTCAGTTTGTGATTGTCAAAAATGGTAAAGAAACCTACCAATATGGTAGCAACTGGGCATCAAGCAATGTTTTTAAATCCTCAGCACTGGTCGATGCAAACTTGTTTTTTAATATAACGCCAAGTAACGCAGCAGAGCAGGGCAAGATGTTTTTAGAGACGGTTGCACCGTCATTGTATGACACAGCAAGCAACTTAGTAACTGCTCATGTGACCGACTTAAAACAAAATCGCTATGCCATGAGCTTTGAGCCTGACTTCAAAAACTCAACATTCAACCAACACGGCGATGTCGTGCTTGTTGGTAGTCTTATCAAATATCAGGGTGGCTTAACCGAGTCACCGCAAAAAGTCACGATTAAGGCGCATTATTCAGTGCATTTTGGCACCGTTGAAAAGACTGCATGGAGCATTACCTATGGTTAATATTAAGATAAACATAATGCATATCAAAGAAACTCAAGATACAAGCAAACACTCAGTAGGTATCACTGGGAAATACTTATTGTTGCCAGTGTTGTTGTCACTGTCTTTTAGTTGCGTATATGCACAAGAAAAGCAAAACACACAAAATAAAAGCACCAACATGCTAACAAGCTTCACCATTAAATCGGAGCCAGTGCCAACGTCAATTACTGCGCTAGTGCCTCAGCAGTCTACAGGCACCCGTGGTGCAGTTATAGATAATGACAAAGCAATGACAGCAGGAGAGGTTAAAAATAGCGTATTACAAGACAAATCACTGACCTATCAAGTAAATACTATCAATTACGCTTCTTCAATTAACCCCACGGTGCTTTATTTTGACGTGGCAGTGTCTAATATCACACAACCGCCGAATCAGCGATTAAAACTAACCTATGTTAGTGACAAAGAGGTGATGTTTAATCTTAACGGGGTTGATTCAGCGCATTTAATTGTTAATTTTAAAGATGGACGTAAGCCTGCCATTTTAAGCTTTACACAAGGTGTTGTTGGCTCTCGTGTTTATCATATTGGCAGTGATGTTACAGGCGGGATTGCTTTAACATACAGCATTAAACCGTCATCAGGCAATGACATTTACACGGCAATCACCAAGTTATTTTCAATGCAGATTGCCTACAACTTGGGAGATTCAAAGGACTTTAGCCAATACTTTAGTGCAATGGGCACACAATTAAGCTGCACCAAGATAAAAGACAGCGACAAGCTCGATCTATCAGGCTATGGCATTTTTGATGATGTGGCGCAAAAGCTACTGTGCAACCCAAGTATTAAGGATATTGCATTTAAAGCGGTCAATGTTTACAAAAACAATGATTTTGAGCTGTTAAATTTTAATGCTTGTCCGATCAATGCGTCAGGTTACTTCACAGCGCAGTCTTTTAATTTTAATGCCAAAGATGTCGCAATTAATCTATCGGCACCTAATACAGTTTTACATCAAGGGCAATGCTCCAGTGTGCAAATACTGCGTGTTATCAAAGCGTATGACGCAAATCATTTACAAGGCATTTTAAAGCCTTTTTCACCAAAGGGGATGAATGATGGCGAATAATAAAAAAAGCTTCATTGAGAAACTAAAAGGGCTTTTATCTGCATTATCTTCACTATCAAAAAAAGATAAAGTGCAGAATGTCAGTCCTAAAGGTCAAGCCAAAAGCCCTGCGATGAAATTTGGGATTATTGGTGCTGCGGTTGTGGTTTTATTGGCGATTGTATTAAGTGGTCATAAGAAGAAAGACAGTGATAGCATGCTGCCACAAGCCAGTGCAAATAAAACAGATGCTGAATCATTTTCACAACAAGGCTCAGGTAACGCACAAGAGAACTGGCGTTTACAGGAACATAACAATATTCAAAAGATGCAATCACAATTGGGTAATCTTGAAGCGCAACTGCAAAAGATGAACTCAGCCCATGATGCACAACAGGCAAAATATAAAGAAGATCAAGCAAAACAGGCGCAAGCGCAAGCCGAGCAAAACGCACAGCTTGAAGCACTTAAAAAAGAAAATGAGTTGCTTAAAACACAGCAACAAGCAAAAAATCAAACCAAATCACCCAGCAGCACAGATGCATTGACTAACGCACAATTAGGCAATGTTGGCTATGGTCAAACCTATTCGACAAGCCTAGACGTTCAGTATGCACCAAGCGCACCTAAGCATCATATTGTGCCAGAATCATTGCGTAAGAATCCGATTGCGGGTTATTTACCGATTTCTTTTTTCAGAGGTTATACGCTTTACGGTTTTGATGCTCAAACAGGGTCTTATGCACAAAAGCAAGAACAACCCGTTTTAATTCAAGCAACGACTAATGCGGTATCGCCTAACGGTCATGTGTACGATGGCATTAAAGGCTGTTATATCACAGGCAAGGCACTGGGCAATTTAAGTTCAATGCGTGTTCAGGTGAAATTAATCAGCATGGAATGCTTAAACAGTGACGGTCGATGGATGGTTTCCAGTGGTATTAAAGGTAACTTGGTTGATTCAGACGGTTACTTAGGCTTGCGTGGTAAATATGTATCTCACCAAGGCAGCAAGTTGGCAATGGCGTTCTGGTCGTCCCTGATTCAATCAGCGGGCAATGTATTTCAAGCATCGCAAGGCACCACGTTTTTAAATCCTACATCAGGCACTACACCGATGCCTTTAGTTGTTACAAACCCAAGTGCTGCGGGCATGAGTGCATTGGGCGGTGGCATTTCAGGTGGTGCAGGCATGTTGTCACAATTCTATTTAGAACAAGCCAAACAGATGTCACCTGTGTTAAGAGTCTCTGGTGGTAGAACGGTTGAAATCAACCTTACTCAAGGCGTTGTTTTACGTTGGCAAGATCGCGCATCACCAATGATAGCCGATGATGTTCAGGCAACCACGGCAAAATTCAACAATGGTGGTGATGTTGGCAATGATAGTGACACAGCAAATACAGCAACAGCCACGAATCAGCCTACGCAAAGCATGAAGCCAACAACACAGATCACCAGTAGTTATGATGATGGCAGTAATCCGTCAAATATGACCAATGAACAGATGCAAACGAAAGTTGATGGTTACATGGGGCAGATAACCAAAGCAAACACCTACGTCGACCAGATTAAAAAACAACATCAACAATAGGCGATTGAGCAATGATTAGATCAAAAGCAAAAAAATGGCGTAAGCACAGCCTTGTGCTATCGGTGATCGCATCGATGACAGGTTTAAGCGGTTGTGCTATGGATATGAAATACGACTGCCCTTTAGGTGGTCATGGCGCACAGTGTATGGGTGAGCATCATATTTACAAGGCGGGTTACAATAACCCAACTGATCAAACCTATGTCACCAACTCAGGAGAGGAAGAAACAGCAGAAAAAGCGGCAACAACGACTGTTGAGGCAACACCACAAGCAACTCAGGGTGGCAATCTATTATCTGCTTCATTCACCAATGATCAAAAGCAAGCAGATTTAATTGCTAAAAGCTTGGATACGACAGGCAATATAGCCACGGTCAACACCAGTGCTGGATTGTATCGTTATCGCTCCCCTGTAATCTATCAAACATGGGTCAACTCTTATGTTGACAGCAACAGTGATAGTTTAATCAACGCCCACACTTACAACTGGGTATATCGTCATTCAGGTTGGCAGACGCCTTTAAATTCACAGGTGATTGAGTCAAACAATACCAATCAAAACTTAAAGCCTATTTCAATAACAGACACACATGCAATTAATCAGGCAGTCAAAGGAGACAACCATGCTTAACAATAAAACCATGATTAAGCAGCTCTCATTAATTGCTTTACTTACATTATCAGGCTGCGCTTCAACACATATTGTCAAAGACAAAGACGCACCGATTAACTACAGCTACGCTGTGTATGATATTCACAGCAAGCCATTATCTTTAAATGAAGCGTTTAACGATATCAAAGTTTACCTGAATCAATACGGCAGCAAGGTGGAAATCAGCACTGCAAGTGCTAACTACCCTTTAGCGACTAAGCCTAGCCAATTCAAGAAAGTATCAGCAGGATTCTTAGGTGGTGGATTTAAGCTTGACAGTCAAGGCGACACAATTGCCACGTGTGATGATGCTATTTTAAAAGCAAATTATATCGTTCAAGATATTAGCACATTGATGTGTGTATTTGCTTACCAAAAAGGCTATAGCGTCAACTTTATAGCGCAAACACATACAATTGATTGGTCTTTCATGAATAGCCCACTTGTCTATGGTGAGCAGTTATTATCACGCCATTTAACGACTAAATCAGTGTCACAACATATATTGGGGATGCTTACAACCTCACTGAATCAGCCCGCTACTTTAACAAGCTATTATCCAGTGATTAAACAACCAGTTAATCTTATTCAAGCGGGGTGATCTATGGCAGATGGTAAATTTAAACAAAAGTTTAAGGCACTCAAAAAAACGATGGTTGATAAAGCACGACCGCATGAGCTGCCGCCTAAATTAAACTTAAAGCAAATGCAGATGACCTTAGATAGATTCCCTTTATCTGCTTGGCTGCCGTATGACACAATCGAAGATGACGGTATTTGGATCGATGACAATCCAGATGGTGTACCGAGCTTTTTGTTTGGCTTTGAGTTAGAGCCTTTTCTCTCTGTTGGTGAAAAAACCGAGCTTGCCTTAGAAAGCATGTTGTCTGATTTACCCAGAGGCACGATTGCGCTTAGTGTACGCTCAACCACAGGAGCAATTCACCAAGATATGAAAGAGTGGTATGTGTCACAAAGACGCTCATTGAATCCTATGTATGAAATGATCGCTAAAGAGCGTTCACGTTTTTACATCGAATGGTCAGAAAAAAAGTTTGATGCAATTACTGGGTCGAACTACCGACCACGTAAGATGCGCTATCACTTTTTTGTTAAAACGGCACCGATACAGGGCGAGCATACGCAAGAGGATTACGAAAAAGTTTATAAAAGCGCACAAAAGCTTAAAAGTCAAATACTGGCGGGCTTGAATACAGGTGGGTTTGCCATTCACAAAAAGCTAACAGGTGGTGAGATTTATACATTTATTCATGATCGTTTAAATCTGGCATTAGGTGCCAGAGAGTTAGCCAGTAAAAAACACTCAACACAGATCACACCATCATCAATCAACATGCAAGATAAGCGTGTCACGGTGAGCATTAATGATGACGGCATGATTGAATCACTTAATAAGGATACGAGTCAAAAAGTCTACTCGAACGTATTGACGATTAATGAGTTTTTAGACGAAAACGCTATTTTCCTATCAAGCTTTAATGATGCGGTTTGCTCAGTGAATGATGTCAGCGGTTACGTTGGCGGTGATATTTATGCGTTTAGCATTTTTGAATCACTGAGCTATAAAGATGATGTTAGTGCGGGTACGGCATTAAAGATGATCAGTGGCGAAAAGGGTGCCGAGTTTGAGGGCAACAAATTCATTTCAATGTTTGTCAAAGGCAACAAAGAAAAACGCCAGAAATTAAATATGGCACACTACAAATTCTCCAAGGAAAAACAACCGCCAGTGCGTGTTTTGTCAGGCGTTATTTTATCAAACACGGATTTAGACGAGTTAGAGCGTGATACCAAAAAAGTAGAAACGCGATATGGCAAGATCGGTATTAACCTTTATCAAGAGGATACGATAGGCTTTGATGTTTACCTTGCCTCGTTGCCGGGTTTTTTTCGTAAAGACATGGACGGAGCCGATACAGGATTGCAAAGAGCCTTAACCATGACGGCATTTAATGCAGGGCTTTTTATGCACTGCGTTGGTGCATGGTCTGGCAATCACCCCTCATGCGGTGGCGCATTGACGATGAATCGCTTAGGTGGCGTTAGTGTGCTAGATGTCTTTAACGACTGCGGTTCCAACTTCAATATGTTTGTTGGCGCTGATTCAGGGTCGGGCAAATCGTTTTTTGTAAATGAGGTGGTGCGCTCGATTCTGTCGAAAGGTGGCTATGTGCGTATTATCGATGCGGGTCGTTCTTATCAGACGTGTTGTGAGCTTGTCGGTGGCAAAGTCATTGAGTTTGGCGATGGTTCAGACATGTGCATTAATCCTTTTGATGGTATTTATGACTTAAAGCAGCTTGAAGATGAAGAGCTTGATCACTTGACCTCGGTATGTTTGCAAATGGCGTACCCTGAAACCTATGGCGATTTAAACCAATCAGGCAATAAGCAAGCAGCAGTTAAAGAAGATGAGCGCAATATTATCTCGCGTTTAATCCGTGTGGCATGGAAGGCATGTATGAATGACAATCGCACGATGTCAATTCGTGATGTCAGAAACGCCATTATTGAAGAATATGAGCAAAAGAAACAATCCGTTCTTGCCAGAGAGGATATTGTCACTGAAAAACTGTTGTCATGCTATGAGTCACTGGTCAATAACCTTTATGACTGGTCAGAGGGTGCTAAGTCAAAGTGGGTCGTTGGCGAATCCACGTTAAGCTTTGATAATCCGTTTATCATTCTTGAGTTAGACGGCTTAGACAAAAACCTCGAGTTGCGCTCTATCGTGATCAATCTGTTATTAAACAAGCTCACTGAAGAGATGTACATTAAAGGGGTAAGAGACCCAGAAACAGGGGAAACATTAGAGAAGCTATTAGTGCTTGATGAAGCATGGGATTTAATCAATCGCCCTGCGACTGCTGTTTTTATGGAAAAAGCCTCAAGACGTGTGCGCAAGTACCAAGGCTCAATGATTATCTTAACGCAGAAACTCACAGACGCAATTTCACCTGCGGGTAAAACGATTATTAACAACTCTAACTTAGTAGTGGTCATGAAGCAGAATGCTAAAGCCGTAGAGGAAGCCATCGATGACAAGTTAGTGGACTTTAACGAAACACATCGAGATTTGATTAGTGAAGTTAGAAAAACCAATGACTTTTCAGAGTTCTTTGTGCTTAACAAGATGAATCACATGTACGGACTATTGCGCTTTAAAACAGATGCTTTCAGCTATTTATTATTCACCTCAAAGGTTAAAGAAAAAGACGCTATTGCTAAGTTAGTGGCACAAGGCTACAGCAAGCAGGAAGCATTAGCACAGTTAGCCTCAAAGGTAAAACAGGCAACGATGTTTAATGATGATGTTGAGCATGAGGAGTTAGACGATGAAGTGGCTTGATCGAGGCTACCAAGTAGCGATTATTTTTATGATTAGTGTTATTTCATCCTTTGTTGTGATGAAGCTCACCAACAACCAAGATAACACCGTTTATGTCGTTGACTTAGCGCGTATATCCAATGCTGAAAACATGGTGGCAATTAAAGCCCAACAAAACACGTCATGGCTTGACGTTGTTAATACGGCTGCAAAAGATGTTAAGGGTGTGATTCAGCAAGTGGCAAATGGTCATACGGTCATTGTGAAACAAGCGGTGATCTCTGGCAGTGGTACTCAGGTAGATATTACCGACAAGGTACTACAAAAGCTTGGCTTGCCATTAAAAACCCCTGCGTACATACCGCCACGCAAAAGCACCTTGCTAGGGATTCAGGCACCGTCACAAGATGAGATTAATGCCCAAGCTGCACAGCGCAAGGCATTACAAGCGTCAACTAACGATTCACCTTTTCCGCTGTAGGAGCCGTCATAATGCAAGTACACGCAATTCAAAAAGATCAAAAAGATCAAAAAGCAACCTTTAAACAATGGCTAACAAATAACATTCAGTTTGTTGGTTTGCCAGAAATGCTTAACCGCTTATGGCTTGCTGCCAGAGTATTTGTTGTGTTATTGATTTTTTGTTTTTTAGTGGCACAAGGGATTAAGGCATTTGGCTTTAGAATCAATGACACTGCATCTATGCCAAGAGGCATTTATCATTTCAATAGGATAACACCGACAGATAACATTCAAAACGGCAGTACAGTTTTAATCACACAAGATACGACAAACGCTGTTTATATGATGGGTGTTCATCGTGGCTATGACCCTTTCGGGGTTGATTTGATCAAAGAGGTTATTGGTGTTGAGGGTGATCGTGTGACGGTTAACAACCATGTTGTGACCGTTTGTCAGCGCAATCCCTTATCTCAAAACAAAGGGAGGGAGTGCTACAAGCTACCTTGCTTGCAGCGTGACGATAAAGAGTTGCCACTGAATTGTACTGATTTTGAAGGCATTATCCCAGTGGGAAAAGTATTTGTTTATGGAAAAAGTTCTAATTTGTCGTTTGATTCTCGTTATTTTGGGTTAGTTGACAAGCAATACATTAAAGGCGTTGGGGGTTTGTTGTGGCAGTGGTAATTGGTTTGAAAAGCATTAAAAAAGTTAAAAAATTAAAAAGCGTCATGTTTAGCATTGGCTTAATGGCATGGGCTTCATTGAGTGTTGCTCATGCGGAAAATACAACACAAGCAGAAAGCAAAGGAAAAGTAGTTAGAACAGGCATTGTTGAGGTTGCTAACTTTTTTTGTCCGCACTGCTATGCTGCTGAGAAATATGCGCAGGAATTACGCCAATACTTAGCAAGTAAAGACGAGGTTTTTCAGTTTGTGCCGTGGTTTATTGATGCTAAGAGCCAACAGGCGGCAATGATCTATTTATCTGCCAATACAGACAAAGCAATGCAGGATAAGTTAAGGCTTGGCTTGTTCACAGCAACCAATGCGGGGGCTGACTTTAGCACAGGATTTAAAGGCTGCACCAGTATTAACATGTTTATCCCAGAGTACAGCATTAAGGCGTGTACTGATTCATTGATGAGTAACAAGGCGATCTTTGCGCTTAAAAAGACGCTCACACTACTAAAAACAGCCTATCACGGACAATTATCAAATTTAGAATTTCCTATTTTTATTGTCATTAAAAACGATAAGGTTATTGGCAAAATGAGCTATGCCGACACATCCGATGTCGCTCAGTTGGTCAGCCATGTAAAAGCAATGCTTGAGGACTAAAAATGAAGTTATTAACGCAAAAAATACAAAGAAAAAAAAGAACATCGAGTTTACTATTAATGGCATTCACTGCGGCACTTTATTTCGCTCAAGTTGCAGCAGCAGATACAGCAATAAATCCTAACACAGGCGGTTATTACTTTTATGAGCAGGACGATTTAACGCCCGCGCAACGTCTTTTGATGCGTCCTAAGCCATTATCAGCCAGTCAACAAAAATTACTTAAAAGCAAACAAGAAAGATGTGCTAACGCACTAGAATGGACGGTTGACTGCGGTTTTATTGACCCTAAAGGCAACTTTGATTTTGAGCAAAAGCAAATGCACAAACTGATACAAAATCAGTCGATGAATCCCAACAATCCCAATGCGGTGTATCAGTGGCAGCGTTTTAATATGTGGGCGGTTAATCAAGCAACACAGGCGGCGTATATGTCTGCCTATAACAGACTGCAACACCCAGACATCAACCCTGCGATTACGATGCCAACGTCACAATTTGGTAATTTATTAATGAAGAGCTTAAATGAATCAGGCGAGAAAGAAATGTTTAAGAAACTGGCGCAATCCAGTATTTTAATCTTCTTCACGCGACATGGTGACAAAGGCACACCGCAGTATTGCCCAGTGTGTAAGGCAATGGCACCGATCATGCTGATGGTTCAGCACGACACAGGCATTAAAACCTACGAGGCTTCACTCGATGACAAGCATTTTGATGTTTTTAAATACTTCGAGGATAGCACAAAGAAAGTTGTCGCCTTTGATGATAAGACAAAACAAACCATCTACCAAAGTAAGGCAATGATTATGGCAAGATTGCTTCATGTGAAGATTGTGCCGACTGTATTTCTATTTTTAAAAGCAAGCCCCGAAACTGGTAAGGGTGCAACAATGGTTCGCGTCTCGATTGGGGCAGAGGCTGCTAACACCATTAAAACACGGATTTTAAACTTTGCCCATGCGATACAAAAGGCATTCACTGAGCAAGCGAAAAAGGGGTTGCAGCAGAAAGGTGTTATCTCACCTGACTTCTCAGATACTGAACCAGACTTTTGGGCAACGCATAACACAGCGACAGGGGGAGTATGATGTTAGCTAAAGCGATTAAGGCGACATTTAACCGTCAAAAAAACAGCACGTTTAAAAAAGCCATTGGCACCGCCTTATTGTGTGGCGTATTTCTTGGCACCAGTATTAACCAAGTCTATGCCGATGACTTTTCAGATGCGTTTGATTATATGATGTCTAGTGGCAATCCCGCGATTTATAATACTGAGGTCAGAGGCTTTGCCTCGGGTGGTAGTTTTGACATTATTATCCCGCAGCGTTCAGTGACTATTATCTCGTTGACGGCACCCTCTATTGATGTCGGCTGTGGCGGTATCTCTGCCTTTTTAGGCGGGTTTAGCTATATCAATTTAGATGTATTCATCAATCTATTAAAGAATGTCGCCACCAGTGCGCTTGGTTATGCTTTTATCCTTACTTTGGGTGTGCTTTGCCCTATTTGCAAAAGTGTTTTAGAGGGGCTGCAAAAGGCGGTTCAAGCGGCAAGTTCATTGGCAATGAATGCATGTAATTTTGGTGTGGGTCTTGTTAATGAAGCCGTTAATAGCTCAGACGCATTATCAAAATACGTTAATACGAAAGGAGCCGCAGCCGACAGCAATTCAGGTAAAGATGGCGGATTTTTATCATCATTAAATAACATTGCGGGTGACTTTAACAAAGGCATGGACAGCTTTCAGGGTTGGATTAATAAGATTTCTAATGAGGGATTAAAAAACCAAGAAAAAAACAAGATCAGCCAAGGTGCACACATGTGGAATGCCTTGCCAGAGCTTAACAACGCGCAAAAGGCGATGCTGCTATCTTTGACTGGTGACGTTAACACCTATATTCAAAAGGGTAAGGAGCCAATTATTAATGAGATTATGCCGACATTATCAGTCGATGAGTTAGCCAATCTTTTAGTTTATGGCGCAGACGCTAACACCAATCAAAACGTTCATTTGTTAGGTTGCACACAATACAGCAGTAACGCCAAAGACTTCTGCGAAAAAGTCGAGGAAGTTCCTGTTAAAAATTCATTCTGGGCTGCATCATCACGCGGGAAAACCTTTGGTGGCGTTGATTTATTCCAGTATGGCTATTATGGCGCAGTCTATGCTTTGTTGATGCAAGCAATCTATGCCGCTGAGGTCAATCAAGAATTAGGCTATAGCCAAGGCTTTAGTTTGCAGCTTCCTGCTCAATATGGCACAGTGACTTTAAAGCCTGCTTTCAGCAAGGCGCAGATTTTAGGGTTTTTAAACTCATCCCCTTTGCCATTGTATCAGGCGGTGAACATTGCGGGGTGGTCGTTATCAGGTGGTGCCGATGTCGCAAAACAAATGATTAGCAATGTGTCACTTCTGGTTGCTAAACAATTCGCCTATTCATTTATTGAGCATGACGTTTTGGACTTAACGAATGCAACCAACACTGGCTTAAAATCTGACGGCACCACAGGTACCAACACGGGCAGCGCGGGTGTAAACAAAAAAATATATGCCGATTTAAAAAACTCACTGACACATATCCGTACACAGATCAAAATGGATACGGCTTCAATATCCAATGACTTTACCTTTCAGCAAAGTTGGATAGGTCAGCTTCATCAAGTCCAATCACAGCTTTATTCGCAAGCCGTACAATCAGGGATTGCGGGGAATATGGCATTTACTAACAAATTGATGGGGTAGGGTAAGTTATTATGGCAAATGCGTTTGATATTCCAGTCTTAGGCTCAGGTCACATGTACGCATCGTTATTGCAAAATATTGCTACAGTGATGATGCACTCGCCTGTGTACGATGTGTTTATTTGCACTATGTTATTCTTAGGCTTTTACAGCTTTATGTTTGCTGCGGCAAAACATGGCGGTGTTTCTGTTCAAAGTATTATGCAGAAATTTATAGGGTGCGTGATCTTGATCTACATAATGACGCAAGTTTCAGTATCGGTTTTAATTGTTGATGAGTTTGATTCGACGCAAACAAAGGCGGTACCAGACGTGCCGCTAATACTGGCGTTTCCTGAGTGGTTCATGCATAAGATCGGCTTTTATGGTGCTGAGATTGTCGGCAATCTATCTGCCAAAGCGGGCTTTATGCCGAATGAGCTAACGCCAACCAGTGGTATTCCGCTTTCTATTGCTCCCGCGATGATTGCAGATGCCTCACAATATCAAATTGCCGACCCCATTTTTAAAGCGTCATTGTCACGCTATATGCTTGATTGCATTTTGCCGAATAAAAACTTTAATGTCGGCAGTCTTTATACGTCAAAAACACTCTGGAATGATATTAAAGATATGCAACCGAATAAGGCGATATCAACTGTTTGGTTTGGTGACAACAGCTCGCCTAATACCACAGGCGAGGTATTAAGCTGTGGTGACGCACAAAAGAAAATAGCACCTGTAATGGCACAGCTTTCTAACAAAGTCACTGACGACTTTCTGAAACAAAGTGCATTGAAGATAGAACCCAAGATATTTCAGAGCGTTTTAACCTATTATGGCGGCAGTGGTGCCACAGGTTCAGATATGATTTTACAATCGGCGATGATGGGGATGCTAAACACAACCATCCCTGAATCAATGATTGCGTCAAGCAAAAGCCAAGTGCTTTATGATCAGTTAGCATCACAACGTGCTGCACGACAGGCATTCTCGTCTTGGTCGATTGAGGCATCGGCGTTTAGCAGCACCTTTGCTTATTTATTGGTAGTGATTGATGTATTAGGCATTGTCTTGGGTATTATCGTGTTTCCTTTTTTATTTGTGCCTTTCTTTTTTTCATTGGTGCGAAACTACTTAATGCTATTGGCATTTATTCCACTGGCAACGATAGGGCTTGCGATTGCTGCGGTGATTGGCACCTATGCAAGCAAAGGTTCATTGTCTGGGTTAAGTAGTGGCTTAACGATGTCAAATCATCTGGCGATAACCCAAGCTGCCATTAAAGCCTATCAATCACTGTACATCTATCAGTATATGTCGGTGACAGTCGCAGCAGGGTTAGCATTTGGGATGACGTTCATTGGCTCGCGGATTATGTCAGGTGGCAATGCAATGGAGTATGCAAAACAAAACGCGACACAGGCAGCGCAAAGCAGTTATACAGGTGCCGATACACAAAGCATGTCATTGCAAACGATGAATAAGAAAAATATTTCTACTGATACTGTAGCAGGATTTACACCTTTTCGACAAAATAATATAGGCGGCAATCCATTTATTGACTTCAACCAAGGCGGAGTACAAACAGATGTTGATGGCTCTGCGGTAAGGAATCAGCAAATGACATCGACAACGACAACCCACAGTGAAAATTCAGGCGTAAACAACACATTGAATAATGACACCTCACACAGTGACAAATTCAGCACAGGTCAAACAATCAGCCAATCCTTAGCCAGTAATGAAGCAATCAAAACGACACTTAGTGGCAGCGGCTTAAAAGGTGTTGCTTTAGCAGGGGGCTATGACGCATGGTCTGCGATGACAGATGATATGCCCGATATGGTGCCATCAATGGTTAAGCAAGAAATGGGTTCACAGATTAAAAGTGGCGTGAATGACACATTGCAAGCCGATCACTTCAGCGTAATGGCACAACAGGCACAGGCAAGTGGAGATACCGTCCTTGCTGATAAATACACGCAAGAAGCACAAAGCTTTCAAGATTCAGCTAAAGACAACTTTGCAGCAGCTGTTAAAACAGGTCAGGAAGCTAAAGAAAACAACAGTGAATTATCAGGTTGGGATGTGGTTAAAGAGGTTGCGATGGGTGCGACTACTTTAGTTGCAGGAGCTGCGCTTGATGCTGCGGGTGTCGTTGGTGAAGTAGGAACAGGTGGACTTGCGACACCTTTAGTTGCGGGTGCTGAGGTTGCAGGAACATCGATGATCATGTCGGGTGCGGGTAAAGTCATGCAATATGGCGGTCGCTTAGTCGGTGAAGCTAACGGCTTGATTGGCGAGGTTGGTGAAATGATTGGAATTAAAGGCGCATCTAAATCGGCAGCAGAGGGTGCTGAGTCAGCGATAGCTAAAGAAACCTATAGTTTCGATCATGCATCAGAACAATGGGTTAAAGATTCGCAACGAGTGAGTGACCTCAAAAACGAAACAGTGGCACACGGTGAGCGATTTGACCCGAAACAATATAAGGAAGAATTAGCTGCTGCACAAAAAGGCGAAGTTGCATCAATACCAAGACCAAAAGCGGAAAGAGCAACAGAACAAGAGGCACTGGATAGCTTAAAAGAACGCGGTCAAGGGCTTTATAGAAATGGTGATCAACCACAGACACCTGAAGCTAAAGCTGCGCGTATGAAAAAACTTAAGTTTGACAATGAAGCCAATTATGAAAAAGGTTATGACAATAAAGTAATACGTTCAGAGCAAGAGCGATTGACTAAATCAAGACAGGCTGAATTAGATAAACAATACGAAAAAGAAACAGGGATTAAAGTTGGAAATTCTGCTGAAGCTAAAGCGGGTAGTGAAGCTGAAAAGGGCAGATGGCAGCGTTTCAAAGAAAGTGGTGCGGGTAAAGCTGGTGGTGCTTTAATGAAAGAGTTTAGTGATGGCTATAGAGAAATGTGGACAGGTGATACAAAATCTGATTTAAGCGTTAAAAATCAGCAACAACATAACGTATCAGACGACCGCAGCAGACGCTATGGCGTAGGCTATAACCAAGGCACAAGTGACACATCGACAACAACCGTCACTACAACGTCAACGGTGCAACTGCCTACCTATCCTGAGCAAGCACAAACTGCTTTGCAACGAGCGCAAGCGCATTTAGCGGAGTATAAAGCAAATCAACAAGGCGTAACCGATGATATGAATTTGCAACGCGATACGGCAGATTATGGTAAACATCAACAATCGTTTGATGGCAATTCTGATAAGGTGAAAGAGAAATTAAATAATGACGCACATTCGGCTTGGCATGTGGGTAAAGTTAAAACCGTTGATTAAGAGTTAAGCATTTCTTCTTCGTATGGGACATCAGATAGCTTGCATTTGTAAAAGTAATCCCATTCACCATTCTTAATATGGAATTTACGCTCTCTTTCTTCTCTTTCCCATAATGGCGTATTAATATCTATGTATAAATTGGCTAAATACATAAAAACACATTCTTTCCTCAACGGCACCACCACCGCTAAAGCCTTAATCGCAATTAAATAATAGATAACCACATTATCCATCGCTGAAAAAGACAAAGCCAACGCAACTAATACGGCAACCCATAATAGATTACGCACAATGTAATTGCCTTTTGCCCATCGAGCATAATAAAAAATCATATTGTGACGCATAGGATTAGCGATAGCGATAATTGCCCTAGCCAACAGAAAGCCATACATCATAATCAAGACAGATTGCGTAGCTGACGCATCAACTAATGGAATTAATTTACCTTGTGTTGTAAAGAAATAGACGATGCCATAAAACGCAGTGGCTAAGACAAGATAACAAAAGAAGTTGTCTCTAACACTCCCCCTATAGGGTCTTTTAAAATTCTTGTATAACATTTCCTTGTCTCCGTATTTAGTAGTGATAGCGACATTTAACTATGGTTATTATCTCACATCGGTTGAAAATTAAAAGCCATTTTAAAACCACAGGCTTTTGCGTATTTTTCTATAGTCTCAAGCGTTGGTTTAGTGCCTAACTTCTCAAGACGACAAATATTGCTGCGTTTAGTTCCCATTTTGATAGCAATCTCTTCTTGTGTTAACCCTGATGTTTTACGCATGTTTAACAGCTCATTAATTAACGTAAATTCATACTCTAGCTTGTCATACTCATTTTTAACATTTTTGTTTTCAAAAGCTGTTTTTTTAAGTTGCTGTAAGTCCATTCTTCACCTCCAACATTCTTTTTTTCGCGATTTCTATTTCTTTTTTGGGTGTCTTTTGTGTTTTTTTAACAAATACACTTAAAACGATAATTTCTTTGTCAATCAAATAGCAAAAGAAAGCTCGTGCAATACCCTCTTTAGCTTTAGCTCTTAACTCAAATAAGCCGTGACCAAAAGCTTTTGTGTGTGGTTCGCCAATATCTGTGCCATGAGTTTCAATGAGTTCAAACATTCTCAGTATTTTGGCTTGCAGCTTGTCTGGCAATTTCAACACATCGTTTTCAACGCCATTATATAGGCTTACTTTCCATGACATGTTAGGTTTCATTTAGTGACTTAGTTATCACAAAAGATAACATAAAAAATCAAGTTGTCAAATTTTGAATTAACCAAGTTATTTGAGGTTTCAGAATATTCAACTGCCAAATAGCACGATAAAAAAATAATAAAAAAACTCAAAATTTCTTTAAAAACAGCCGTTTGCTGCAACAAAAATCACTAGCAAAAAAACTATTTTCAACTTTTTTCACTTAGCTATCGCCTAACTTGCGTTGTATGCACAAAAAAAATTTATTGTCTAGTTCATATGAGGGATTGAATAAGAGGCATTTTTAGTATCTTAGCGTCAAACGTAGCAACAAAGAGGCTAATTATGCAAAGAGTAAAAGAGAACATCCAACGAAATATTATAAAACTTAAAAGCACATTCACAGTGCTTTTACTGTCATTTCTAATCATTAACCACGTCAACGGCTATGATCTAGGCACACATGGCACCACATTCCCCATTAAAGAGGTGAGTGTTAAAAAGCTGATTATTGAACAAGGCGCATCTGTAGATTGGACTGCTGTAGGAAATAACCTCAAGAAGTCAACGCACAGCTATTTAGCAAACCTACCGAATCAGACAAGCACATTAAACAGCGAAAACAAAACGGTCTATTACGACCCCTCGATTAAGATCAACCGTGATATTTACACCTCAAGCGGCATTCAGCTTTACAAAAAGAATACGTGGTTTAATCCGCTTTGGAAAACACGCCAGATTTGGGCACCGAATATGCTGTTTGTTGATGGTGAGGATAAGGCGCAAGTTAAATTTGCCTTGGCTGCGCTTAAGCAACATCGCAACAATCTTTGGATTGGCTTTACCAACGGCAAACCGACAGAACTTGCCAAAGAGATTCAGGTGCCAGTTTTTTATGCTAATGCTGCGATGATTCAAACCTTTCATATTCTAAGTGTACCGACAATGCTTGGTCTTGGCGTTGGTGATCATTATTACAATTTTATGCAGATGCGCTTTGCTGCACCGTATTACTTAGGGCTAGTTGATACCTGTTGGCATGGTTGCACGGATAAAGTCATTCAATCCTATATTCAAACACACGCAAACAAAGGGGAAGATCATGCTTAAAAAGGTAGTGGTTATAGTTTCATTCATCGTAAGTATTTTAACAATGCAGCAAAGCTTCGCTGTTGGTGAGGCTTGTCATGGTCGCTTTTTAAATCCCATTACTGATATTAACTGGAATCTGGTTTTTCCGATCAAGGTTGCGGGTGTTCCTATCTCTGGTGGTGGCAGCAATGAATCACCGTTAGCGATTACCTCGCCTGTTTGCATTTGTCCGGGACACATCTTCGGTATACCGACTGCGGGAATCATGATGACCTTTCACGAGCCTTTATATATTGAAGAAGTCGCCCGAAACGCAGGCTGCATGGCATCTATTGGTGGTGTTTCTGTTATGGAAGGATACCACAATGAGGACACAGAGCATAAAGAGGGCAATGGCAGTGTAAGCCGTTGGCAAATTCATTGGTACGAATACCCAGTTTTTGCCATCTTAAAACTCTTTCAAAATTTAACCTGTGTTTCAGGTGGTGGCTTCGCACTTGGCTATATGACAGAGATTGACCCAACTTGGCAAAATGACCTTTGGGGTTCGATCATGTCGCCTGAGTCCGTCTTGTTTGCTAACCCTATAGCGCAAGCAGCGTGTATTGCTGACGCGGTATCATCTACTTTTCAATTTCCGCTTGATGCTGAGTTCTGGTGTGCGGGGACATGGGGCAGTGTTTATCCGTTTACTGGTAACTCGAACGTAGACGTTGGAGCTGACCAATCAGCCGAAAATGTCGGTGCTAAGTTTATGGCAAAACTTGCGCGTGTTGGCATGTTATGGGACACCGTTGGACAGTGGGCGATGTGTTCACCTGTGCCCAATCCTATCTGGGTAAAGAGTGAGTTTACGATTGACCCTGTGTATCCCATGATACGCCACGGTATGGGTATGCCAATTGGTGCGGCACCCGCTGTGTATTTGAACATTCCACCGCAACAATATCCAAGCATGGAAAACATCAATCAAGTGATATTTCAGGAGCAACAATGTTGTATTCACGTGTAGCTGTAGGTGATATAAAATCTTTAAAAGCATTGCTTGTAGATTTTAAAAAAACAGCAATTAATCAGCTTAACAGTAAAGTTAACAAGCTGAACATAACGCTATTTATAGCATTGATTGCTATAGTAATCATTAGCCTTTTAATGGCAAGCAGCATGATCAAATATTCATATATATGGGTACTTTGTCTATGTGCTTGGTTCTGGTTTATCAGCCCGCATAATAGCAAAGCAGAAAGCATATCATTGTATTTCTTTTTTGTGTTTTTTAGCTTTATGTTCTGGCTGCCTATATTGGCTAGACTTCCCTTTAGTCCGTTGCCGATACAAGATAATCTGCTGCACTTGATAGAGTCGCCAATTCAAGGCATCTATATACCAATAGTTGATTATATTAATCATCATCACACATTAGAAAGCATCTTCTTTTTTCTTTATGATAGTGTGCAGTATTACCTTGTTATTGGCGTTATATATGCCTTTATCTTTGAGCATAAAAACCTAAAAAAGTTTGTTTTTATTTTTGCTTTACTGATTCTTATCGCTTCAATCATTAGCTATTTACTGCCAGTGGCAAGCCCTGTTTATAGCTATGGAAAAGCGCATTATAACCACTATATGAATGACTTATTTTACCAATATATACAAATGCGTAAAGGCGTAGATTTAACTGTGTATGATGACATAACCATGCCGTCATGGCATTACTTATTTGTATTGTGTGCAATGACATTAGCAAGCAAAAATACAGCTAAAATACTTTATCATTTATACGGTTATATGATTCTTTTTTCTGTTGTCCTATTGGGCTGCCACTACTTCGCTGATATGGTCGTATCTGTCCTATTATTTTTATTTGTAATGTTCATTTACAACCATCTATCAATTAACAAAAAAAGCATTGTACACCTACATAAAAAGCGGCAAATAAGCCAAAAAATAAACGTATTAAACAACAATTAATTACTATAAAAAGAGGTCATTAAATGAAATTTATAACTTATATTTTAGTGCTTTATGCACCATTTGTTTATGCATTAAATAATGATTATGCACCTACTAATACAGGTATTTATAATCAATTAAATACAGATTTAAAGACGCATAAAAAGCAATTAGAATCACAAAATAAAGGTATCAATGAGGCGTTTAATCTGTTTCAAAAACATGATATAGAACACCCAAAGCTAAGTGAGAAATACGTCAATATTGCCAAAGACATAACCGCAAAAAGTCGCACGATAATAAAGGACAACATCAGCAAACTACATCATGATAAAAAGACAACAAAAATCTATTACTTTGTTAGTTTTTCAATGCCTGAAAGCTTGATTAAAACCTATCTATTAGATGCAATATGGACAGGTGGAGAGGTTGTTATTAAAGGCATATTACCTAAATATGATAATATTTATAAGTTTGTTGGCGAGAAATTAAAGCCGTTAGTTTACGGCAATCAAATGGCAGCGATAGAGATCAATCCCAATCTTTTTGAAATGTATTCAATAGACAAAGTACCAAGCATTGTTGTCACACAAAACAATGAATTAAACGGCTGTATTCCTTTGTCAAATACAGGGTTTGGTGCCACGCAAAGCTGCGCTGAATTACCTAAAAAAAGCTATTACAAAATCTCTGGTAACGTAGAAACTCTGCAACAATTAGAGACGATTAAAGCGTCTGGTTGCGTTTATGCTGACGTATTTATTAAGCGATTAGAAAAGCTCAATCGTGCGATAGGTGAGGTTGGTTTTCATCTTAATGGTGATAGCACAGACTGGTCATCGGCACCGATGCCATTGTCTAAAAACCAGTTGAAAAAGAACTTACAAATGATTGGTTTGAATATCAGTGGCTTGTCGGTGGGTAGTAGCGAGCTGATTGAGCAAATTGAGGAAAATAAGAGATAAATAAAAATGTACATAATACAAACAATTGGTTTTGATTGCAGGTTTTCTATTCAGGTTAAAAATAAAGGTGTTTGTGGTTTACAACCTCAAATTTAAACCTAAAAAAGCACCTAGAGACGTGACCAAAGATGAAACTTATAAGAATGCTTTAAATACGTATTTTTTTGGTTGAATTACTGGTCGTATTTTTAGGTTGCAATAACAGGTTAAAAAACTGGTATCGCCCCAGAGGGTAAAAATGCTGACATTGGACTGGGGAAGTTGGTGGGGGAATCGTCGGGGCGATGATAAGTGTTAAAAAACGTAATAGATTAAACAATAAACAAGAAGGAGAATAATATGTTTCAAAGAATAAGCGTATATGAGGTGCTAAAATGTTATTAGATTTCACTAAAGATGCTTTATACAATGGCGCACATGCGCTATATGCCAAGTTAGGGAGTTTTTCTGTCATTTATCAATTTATGGTAAGCTTTATAAATCTTTATAGCTCGGTTACTGTTTTTTTATTATGTCTTATCTTTATTGGGTTTGCCAAGCAGTTAAAAAATTATGCACCTAATCAAAAAGAAAGACCGTTGCCATATCATTATGTTTTGATTATACAAATATTGAATGTACTTAAGTATGTTGTTATGGCGTATTTTAGTTATGTACTTATATTCAATGGCTGTGTGTTCTACATGACATTATATGACGCTAAATTTCAATTTAATGGTGTGCAGTCAATTTATATTGATTATGCCATATTATTTGTAGAGTGGTACATTCTTTTTGTTTACTTAAAGAAAGGATGGTCTAATCTTTTATTCTTAAACCCATTGATTGATAGACTAGTTATAAAAAAGCTCAATAACGTTTCTGCAAAGTATCAGTTTAATAATTCAGACAGAGACGTTTATAATCCTGATGGAGCCACAAGGCAACATAAGAAGTTTAAGGTTGAAAAGCAGATAAAGAACAATTACTTATTTCACGGATTAGATGAAAAAGGCAAAGGTGTTTACACTGATTTTTTCAAATCATTAGATGGTCATTATTCTATTATTGGTGGTAGTGGAATGGGTAAGGGTGTGATGACGGTAATCTATTTAATGCAGTTTATTAAAAATGGATTACCTGTTTTCATTTTAGACCCTAAACCTGACGACAATCTTTATAATGCATGTTGTTACTTGTCTAGTAAATATAAGCGCAAGATGCATGTTTTTGATTTAGACGAAAGAGTGCCACAACTTTCTTTGTTTAAAGGAATAGATCGTTTTAAATTTAGATCAATATTAATGTCAACATTAGAGCTATCTAAGCAGAAACAAACCAATGCAAGAGTTTATGCAGAAAGAGCAGAAAGGGCATTATTTAAGATAGCAGAATGTGCTTATGAGGAAAATATAACACCTAATGAGCTGTTAGATAAAATGAAGAATAACCCCGAAACCATGAGTGAGGAGTCGGTGGTTAATTTGTTTTATTATTTAGATGAATGCAAAATATTTAATACAAGGCAAGGCTTAGGCTTTGGTGAGCTGTTATCAAGCAGTGATATTGTTTATATTCGTTGCAGAAATGCCAAGAATGATGATGTATCTCGATTTATTGCGGGCATGACAGTGACGACTTTGTTTAACCATGTTAATAATCGATCGTTATCTCATGCAAAACATTGTGTTGCTTTTATTGATGAATTTAAGTTTTTAATGAACACGCAAATTATGGACAACTTGGCAACGATCAGATCACAAAAATGCTCACTCATTTTTAACTTCCAAGACATGAGTAATTTTATGACATCACCCAATGCGGCATTGAGAAATTCAGCGTACGTTCAGGAGTTATTGTCTAACTCACAGTTTATTGGTATTCACAATTTAAGTGAGCCAGCATTGATTAAATTAGTGCAACAAAAAGTTGGCAAGAAGCTTTACTGGAAATCAATGGAGCATGACATAAGTAACTCGGGCGGTGTTGGTGAGACTTCAAGTGATAAGCGGTGGACAAATCACATTGATTACAAACTGACAGAAAATGAAGTGTCAACAGGTGAAAAGATGACAGCTATTTTATTGTCAAATTTATTTATCACATCACGAGGTGAGGCGTTTACGCGTGTTCACACATGGTACATCAACACAAAACAGTATGATTTTAAAATCAGTTATTCATTTGAATCTAGCACTGATTTTAACAATAGTGAGATGTTGAATGTAGATGTACAAGGTAATGACTTGATCGGTACTGGTAGCGTCTTAGCTTCTGTTCATTCGGATGGCAAACAATCGTCACCAAAAACAGATAAGTTTAAGAATATAAAAGCTATAAAAGCTATAAAAGCTACAACTGGAAAATCGGCATCAAAAGCAAGTAAACCGATAGATGCTAAAGAGGAAAAACAGGTAAAAGCTTTTCCAAAGATTACAAAAAAAGAAGTTGCAGAATGTCAAAATGAAACAGCAGCTCAAGCTGCTTTAGATGATGAATTATTAAATATTAAACACTCAATATTTGCAGATATAAAAGAGGACTAAAAAATGATACATAACAAATTAGGTAGAGTTGAATGGATAGAAAAAGGTGAGCAGACAAAGCAAACTATTTTACGATGGTTAATTGATTTTGGTTGCTCAAATACAACGATGTTAACATGCATTACTGGTTTGAGTGATTACGGCATTAAAAAGGCATTAAAGCGTTTATTGATAGAGGGCTTTATTTTTGCAGTGGCTGAATCAGATAACATTAAGAATGTATGGGGCATTACATGGAAAGGTGTTTGTGAAGCGGGGGAGATAGATGAAAATATGGTATTTAATGATGCAGACTTTAATGTGTCACAGATGTACCACAAGTTGTGCATCCAGAATGCTCGGGCTATTCTTGAATCAAAAGGTTTAGAGTATGTCTGCCCAGATGTTAAGTTTTTAAGGGATAAGGAAGCGCATGTTGATGGATTTTATAGAAAGAATGGTGAGCTTATAGCGATAGAGGTAGAAAACTCTGCAAAAAGTAAGAAGCGATACAAAGAGGTTTGGGGTGCGCATATAAAAGCAATCAATAAAGGTATGTACTCAGGTGTGCATTATTTCTTGGTTGATAAAAATGTATTAAGATTGCAGCGTATTTTTGATGAGATGGATACAATTTATATTAATGATAAGACGGTACCATTTACAGCAGAAGTTAAAAGCCGTTTTTTATTTGATGATGTTTTAGATCAGCTCATTGTGAAGAAACCAAGGCTAGTCATGTAAAGAAGCAAAAGGCAAAATAAATTAAATTTAAAATTAAACTTAAAACCATAAAGGAGAATCACATTATGGCACGTAAGAAACTCAGCGCATTAGAGCAAATCAATCAACTTGAAAAAGAAGAGTTGGCTTTAACCGCCAAGCGCGAGGGATTAATTTCCAAGCGTTACCTTGAGATCGGCAAGATCGTTCACAAGGCGGGATTGTTTGACATTGACAACAAGAAGCTTGCTGAGATATTGGCAGCAGGAAAGGAGCTTGCGCTAGACGATGTGAATACAGAAGTTGAAAAGAATAAGGCATCAGCAGAAAACGACAATCAGTTAACTCATGCTTAATTTCAATCATAACCTAAAATAATCACTTTTTTTCAAAAAAAACTCAAAATTTCTTTAAAAACAGCCGTTTGCTGCAACAAAAATCACTAGCAAAAAAAACTATTTTCAACTTTTTTCACTTAGCTATCGCCTAACTTGCGTTGTATGCACAAAAAAAATTT
>JAQCCA010000148.1 GCA_027621155.1 Pseudomonadota bacterium
GCTGGGAATGAAGCCACGCCTACCTTGTCTACTCGCCCTCGCGTTCCGCTCTCCCTGGCTCGCAGCGAACGCCACTTAAACTCAATGGCTTGATTAATGGCAAAACCATTGCCATTAAGCGCGATAATCAATTAGACACTTTGCACTTTGGTAAAGAGGTGAGTTTGAAAATTTATGATCGCCACGAGATTGCTGCCGGTCAAAGCCGTTATCAAATTGTACAGCAGCCACAGTTTGAACGTGGCAACTCCTTACGTCACGATCGCCGAGGTGACGTGCTGTTACTTATTAACGGCATGCCAGTAATTCATGTTGAGCTAAAACGCAGTAACATTCCAGTAAGCCAAGCCGTCAACCAAATTGAAAAATACAGTGCTGAGGGTATTTTCAGTGGGATTTTCTCATTGATTCAAGTCTTTGTGGCAATGACGCCTACTGAGAGCAAATACTTTGCCAATCCTGGCATGGGCGTGAAGTTTAACCCTGATTATCAATTTAACTGGGCTGATTTTAATAATGAACCCATGAATCATTGGAAAGATATTACTGCCACTTTATTATCAATCCCGATGGCGCATCAGCTGATTGGTTTTTATACCGTTGCCGATAACACCGATGGTGTGCTTAAAGTCATGCGCAGCTATCAGTATTATGCCGTTAATGCCATCTCTGACAAAGTGGCTAAAACCAACTGGCAGCAAATCGGCAGTAGTACAAATAATCCTGATCGTTTGGGTGGTTATGTGTGGCATACCACGGGATCCGGTAAAACCCTGACCAGCTTTAAATCAGCACAATTGATTGCCCAATCCAAAGATGCTGATAAAGTGATTTTTTTAATGGATCGCATTGAGCTTGGCACCCAATCACTGAGAGAATATAGAGGATTTGCAGGTGAGCGTGATGACGTGCAAGCCACTGAAAACACCAATATTTTAGTAACAAAGCTTAAAAGTAGCGATCCTGCCAATACCCTCATTGTAAGCTCCATTCAAAAAATGAGTAATATTTTTGAAGCGGTGGATGATACGGGGACTGCGACCAATTCGGCAGATATCGAGCACATTCGTGCTAAGCGCTTGGTGTTTATCGTTGACGAGGCGCACCGCTCCACCATGAGCAGCGGCACAGAGGATAAGGAAGGCATGCTACTTAGCATTAAAAACACATTTCCTAAAGCCTTGCTCTTTGGCTTTACCGGCACACCTATTCAGGCAGAAAATCAGATTAATAAAAACACCACCGCCGATGTGTTTGGTAATGAACTGCACCGCTATAGCATTGCCGATGGTATCCGTGATGGCAATGTGCTGGGATTTGATCCTTATAGAGTCTCTACTTTTAGAGACCGTGATCTGCGCCAAGCGGTCGCCTTAGACGAAGCCAAAGCCAATAGCGTTGCCGATGCCATGGCACATCCTGCTAAAAAGAAAAAGTTTAATTACTTCATGCTTGATATGCCAATGGCTGGCTATAAAGATGCTACAGGCAAATATATCAAAGGCATTGAAGACTATGTGCCTAAAGAGCAATACCAAAATAATACGCATCAACAAAAGGTTGTTGAAGATATTCTGAACAACTGGGATGTCCTAAGTCAGGCTAATAAATTTCATGCCATTTTAGCCACCGACAGCATTGCTGAAGCGATTGATTATTATCGGCTGTTAAAAGCTGCTAAGCCTGAGCTTAATATATCGGCATTATTTGATCCCCATGTTGATAACAATGGTAGTGATGACAGAGGTCCAACGTTTAAAGCCGAGGGTTTAGAGGAAATCATGCGCGACTACAACACACGTTTTGGTCACGATTTTGATTTTGCCAAACATGCGGCATTTAAAAAAGATATCGCTGAACGCCTTGCCCATAAAAAGGCGTATGAACGCATACACACTGACCCCACCAAACAGCTTGATTTACTTATTGTCGTTGATCAAATGCTTACCGGTTTTGACTCTAAATGGTTGAATACCCTGTATTTAGACAAGGTGATAAAATACCAAAATATTATTCAGGCATTTTCGCGCACCAATCGCTTATTTGGTTCAGATAAACCCCATGGTACGATTCGTTATTATCGTTACCCGCATACGATGGAGCAACATATCAAGGACGCAGTCAAACTCTACTCGGGTGATAAACCTATCGGTTTATTTGTCGATCGCCTTAAAGATAATCTCAAAGTAATGAATGAGCTATTTGCTGAGATTACTGAGTTATTTGTCAATGCAGGTGTGCAAAATTTTGAAAAGCTACCTGAGGATATTGATACTTGCGCTAAATTTGCCAGTTTGTTTAATCAGTTTAATCAGCACTTAGAAGCTGCCAAGGTACAAGGGTTTCATTGGCGTGAGTTGACCTATTCATGTGCTGAAAACACCGCGCAATATCACGTCACACTGATGATTGATGAACAAACTTATTTAAGTCTTGTTGTGCGCTACAAAGAGCTTGTTTCTAAAGGTCAAGGCAGCGGCAATGGCGGTGGCGACATTCCTTTTGATATTAAAGGTTATTTGACTGAAAAGGATACTGGCAAGATCGATGCCAAGCATATGAACAGCTGCTTTGAAAAATACTTAAAAGAGCTGAATCAACATAAAGATCAATCTAAGATTGAACTTGTGCTCAATGAGCTTCATAAGTCCTTTGCATCGCTGACTCAAAATGATCAAAAATACGCTAAGCTTTTCTTACATGACCTTCAGCGCGGTGATGCGCAACTTATTGAAGGACACAGCTTTAGAGACTATATAAACGACTATAAGGCACATGCTGAAAACGTCCAACTTAATAACATCGTCAATGCTTTAGGCTTGGATAGAGGCTTGCTGTTAGTATTATTAAATGACAAAGTAAACGAGACAAACCTTAATAACTTTGGGCGCTTTGATGCATTGAAAGAAAACGTTGATAAGGCTCAAGCTAAAGCCTATTTTGAGCAACAAGATGGCTCAAGCATATCTCCTTTTAAGCTTAATATGCGCATTGACAGTTTTTTAAAGCAGTTTATTTTGACGAGTTAATCTGATTTGTAGCAGCCTACCTACAAAACATTCGCCTTTAACGCGATTAAGATTGTATAGACTTGCCCTGAGACGGTATAACGAATCTCTATGCCTTTGACGGCTTTATACCAAGGCTCAAGATAATTAGCTGTACCATCTGCTTGGACATCAGTCCAAACACCATTGGCATAATAGCGTATTTGCAGGTCATCAACATCATCAATGAGCTCTTCTGTATCATCTGCATCGATATTAATCATAAGACTTTTGACACCACCTTGATCACGCAAATACAGGATATAGACATGATATTGCGCCAAAAAGCTGCCAGCGGCATAGTTTCGTGCGGGTCCTTTTTCGACAGGAACCGAGCCCCCTGATGCATCTGCCGTTGCCTTCATCACTTGGTATCCTGCTTGATCTGCAAGCAATACATAATCATTATTGCCAATATCTAATCCTGTTGTGATATTTATCGGTAACTCACTGGCTGAAATAGCCCCCGATGATTCACTAGAAATAACCCCTTGTAACATTAAAAAGTCAGTCCCTGCGACATGATTGCTTGGCGCAAAGAAACTTAATGAGCTTGCGGCATATATTGGCGGATAGGACAGCGGATTAAAGGTTGAACTCGTTACGCGTAAATCCACTTGCTGCCATGGCCACAACCCATAAGGCGATGGTGAAGTTGATTGATCAACCAGATTACGAAAGGTTTGAGCAACAACACTTGCCTCGGTATTATCCACTAATTGTGTGACTGTGCGCGTATAACTATGTCGCACGGTGAAATACATCTCCCCTGCCATTACTAAAATAAAAGCAGCAATGGCGATACCGACCAATATTTGGATTAAACTCGCACCCTGTTCTTTTGACTTTATTCTATTAATACGCATCCTTAGCACTCCTTAAACCTATGGTGTCACCACGGCATAGGTGCGCTGTTGCTCAACATTTAATAGCGTATTACGTCCTGTTAATTCTGTCGCTGTTTGACTAAAGATAATATCACCACTGGGTGAGAGATCAATCGCTTGCCCAGTAATCCATGAGTTTTCAATGCGATTATCCAGTAGAATATCAATGGCAACTTCATTATTGGTGCGACTTGCTATCGTTGCTGAGCGCAGCATCACTGCCATAAATGAGGTAAAGACAAAAACTAATATAGTCAGTGCAATTAAAGACTCGATCAAACCAAAGCCCGCTTGTTTGCTTGAGTGAGAATGATGTTTATTACGCATCTGCTTTGTATATTTTGTATATTTTTTATATTCTTTTCATTTTCTATTACATACCATAGCCGCTTCCTTGATTGTCTCGATGATACATGCTCATCATAAGTACCTATGCAAATATTACTAGGTATTTTTTGGATTCTTGGATCAAGTCCGAGAATGACCGTCAACCGTCATATTCGGGCTTGATCCGAATATCCATTATGACCAAAACTATTGTTTAGGTACTTAAATCTAATGAAAGTATAGCCTGAGAAATATTTTTTTGCAGCTTAGCAATTAATTCAAACGCTCTTTTTATGCATTGATTCCATTAAACAAACGCTTAGTGTTTTCTTTTGTTGCCTGACAAAAGTGTTCAAAATTCTCGCCACGCAGTTTTGCTAAGAACTCCGCGACATAATAAACATACGCTGGATAATTCGGTTTACCACGATACGGTGCGGGTGTCAAATACGGCGCATCGGTTTCAACAAGCAATCGATCTAAAGGAATTTTCTGTGCCATCACCTGCACATCTTGTGCATTTTTAAAGGTAACAATGCCTGAGATTGAAATATACATCCCCATATCAAGCGCTTTTTTTGCCATATCCCAATCTTCGGTAAAGCAATGAAGCACGCCACCGCATTGATCAATGGCATGCGCTTTTAAAATGGCTAATGTATCTTCTTTCGCACCACGTGTGTGCACAATAACAGGTTTTTTTAGTATTTTTGCCGCTTCAATGTGCGCAATAAATTTCTGCTGTTGCAGTGAATGCGTCTCTTGATCATTGTAATAATAATCAAGCCCAGTCTCGCCAATCGCAACACATTTATCATGATCGATATAATCGATAATAGTTTGCGCCTCAAGCGGTTGAACACCTTCAACTTCACTGGGATGGACACCAACGGAATAATAAACTTCAGGAAATGTTAAAGCAATCGCTTTAATTGCTTCGACATCTTCCAACGTGGTCGCGATCGAGATGATTTTTTCAACGCCTTTCGCTTTGGCTTCAGCAACAATTTCCTGAAGTGTTGGTTGCGCTTCTTTTTGTAAATAGTTGAGGTGACAATGAGAATCAATGATCATAAGAAAAAATAATAACAGAGTGATTAAATCATATGCTTTGTGTCTACGGCGCGAATCTCTGGCACATTACGCATATAACCGTGATAATCCAGACCAAAACCAAATAAAAATTCATTTTCAACTTCGAGACCAGCGTAGTCTGCTTTGATCAATCCACCTTTATCTCTTGGTGCTTTTTTATCAAGCATCACTGCTGTTAAGACATTTAACGCGCCTCGATCTTCGTAATAACGTTTAACTTCAGCTAAGGTTAAACCACCATCTAAGATATCATCAAACAAAATAACCGTGCGACCTTGCGGGTTAATATTAGGTGTTTTAACCCAATTTAGCATATTGGCACCCGTATACTCATTGCCATAACGGCTGGCATGAATATAATCAACCTGTAATGGAAAGCGCAAACGTTTGACAATTTCTGAGGTAATAAACAAGCCACCATTCATCACGCACACAGCAATCGGATTATCTTTGATGTGATTTTGTGTAATCTCAGTTGCCACTTTTTCAAATGATGCTTCTAAAGTTTGCTGAGGCACAATAACACGTGAAGCATCAAAGACTTCTTTAATGAAAGTAGGTGTAATTTTTGACATGGATTTTGAAGTTTCGCTTTATGGAAATTTCGAGCTATTCTATCCGATTTCCGAATGAATGCGAACTAAAAAATTTAAGTAACTGCCCAGCAGCTTGTTAATTGAACTGTGGGATTTTGCCATTAAAGACACCTGCAATGGTATC
>JAQCCA010000149.1 GCA_027621155.1 Pseudomonadota bacterium
GCTCATCACCCATTTGATCAACAAGAAGCTCCTTGATGCCAATGCATTTGCCATTGAATCATCGCAGTTTTTTAACTTGCCTCTTTTTGATCTGAATGCTTATGATTTGCATTTTTTCCCACGCGCTTTTTTGGATGAGCGCCTGATTAATGACTACGTCTGTTTGCCACTTTATAAAAAAGACAACACATTACTATTAGCAACTAGTGATCCATTAAACCTAAACGCCGTACGTGAATTTCGCTTTTTCAGCAATCTCGATATTGAACAAATCATTGTTGATGACACACACCTTAGACGCTTTATCAAAGAAGTGGCTGAGAACACCACTGACAATGCCATAAAAACGCTTGAAGGCATGGATCTTGAAGAAATTGATCTTGATATTGTTGAGGCCGATGACTTTGAGGATCATGATGACTTTGGTGATAACGATGAGCCAGTGATCAAATACATCAATAAGATTATTGTTGATGCGATTAATAAAGGCGCTTCGGATATCCACTTTGAACCATATGCTACAAACTTTAGAATTCGTTATCGTATTGATGGACTTTTGCAAGAGATTGCCACCCCCCCGCTTAAAATCGCCGCACGAACTGCAGCCAGAATCAAAATCATGTCGCAACTAAATATTGCAGAGAAACGCATTCCTCAAGATGGGCGCTTTAAATTAAAAATATCCAAAACACACGTCATTGATTTCAGGGTTAGCACCTGTCCAACGGCATTTGGTGAGAAAGTTGTTTTAAGGATTTTGGATCAGGCAAAGACTAATCTTAGTGTTGATAAACTTGGCTTTGAGCCGCACCAACAAGAAATTTATCTTGCGGCATTAAAACAATCTCAAGGCATGATCTTGGTAACAGGTCCAACAGGAAGTGGTAAGACAGTCACACTTTATACTGGATTACACATCATTAATACCATTGATAAGAATATTTCAACTGCTGAAGATCCTGTTGAGATCAACGTTAATGGTATCAATCAGGTGCAAATCAATAACAAGCAAGGATTGACCTTTGACCGCGCCTTGAAGTCTTTCTTACGTCAAGATCCTGATATTATTATGATTGGTGAGATTCGTGACTTTGAAACAGCTGATATTGCCATTAAAGCTGCACAAACGGGGCATTTAGTATTATCTACTGTACATACCAACAGCGCACCTGAGACATTAAACCGTCTATTGGACATGGGGATTCCGCACTATAATATTATCTCCTCTGTGTCGCTGATTATCGCGCAGCGTCTAGCACGTAAGCTCTGCCCACATTGCAAAAAGCCAGCTCCTGATATTACGCGGGAATTATTATTAGACATGGGCATTCGCCCAGTTCATGTTGAAAAAGAGTTTACCGCATACACCAATGATCCGCAGGGTTGCGCGCGTTGTTTTAAAGGATTTCGTGGACGCGTTGCTATTTATGAGGTGATGCCACTGAGTCTTGCGATGAGTCGCTTGATTGTCGAGGGTCGCAGCACCTTAACACTTGCTGAACAGGCACAGCGCGAAGGAATTGATAATCTACAACAGTCTGCTTTAATCAAGGTAGTGCATGGTGTCACTTCAATTGAAGAAGCGCATCGCGTTACCTCAATGTAATACTGATCAAGGTGAATAGATGAAAACAGCAAAAAAAACCAGTATCAAAAAGCAAACGTTTCTGTGGTCTGGCTATGATCGCCGGAGCATTAAAACCAATGGTGTTATTGAAGCGATCAATATTGATCTTGCCAAAGCACAGATTGAGCGCAATGGTATTAAAATCAGTAAAATCAAAAAGCAACCGATTGAGCTATTTCCACAGCGTATTAAAGAGGCTGAAATCACCTTGCTCGCACGACAGTTAGCCACCATGGCACATGCAGGTGTGCCAATTATTCGTGCATTAGATACGATCATGGAATCAAGTAAGAACACTTCATTTAAGAAGTTACTTATTCAAATTAAACAAAATGTTGAAAGTGGTAACTCCTTTAGTGATACACTGAAAATGCATCCTAAATATTTTGATAAATTATTCTGCAGTTTATGCGCTGCTGGTGAGGAGTCAGGAACACTCGATGTTATGCTTGATCGCGTTGCCTCGCATCGCGAGTCAGTACAAAGCATTAAAAAGAAGGTTAAAAAGGCACTCACCTATCCTGTAATGGTCATTGGTGTGGCAATTATCGTTACTTGGGTTTTATTAAACTATGCTGTACCGGCATTTGCCGATATTTTTATCTCCTCAGGCACTAAGCTGCCAACCATTACACAAATCACGATTGATCTTTCAGAATTTAGTCAGAAATACTGGTGGATTTTAGTTGTCATCGTCGTTGTAATCATCGTGCTCTTTAAAGTAGCTAAAAAACGCTATCACAAAGTGCAAGTATGGATCGACTACACTTTACTTAAAGTACCCGTATTAGGTAAAGTCATTCAAAAATCCTCTCTTGCCCGCTTTGCGCGCACACTTGAGACTACCTCTTCAGCAGGGATGCCCTTGCTTGATGCGCTAACAACAGTTGCCAATGCGACAGGTAACTCGCGCTATGAAAAAGCGACTTTATTTATCAGAGATGAAGTATCCAAAGGACGCACGATGCTGCACGCTGCCTCTGAAACCCATGTCTTCCCATGGCTTATGCTACAGATGATTTCAGTGGGTGAAGAATCGGGGCAAGTTGAGGAAATGCTTGCTAATATCGCTAAGATTTATGAAGAAGACGTCGATGTCCTAGTCACTAATCTCAGTAGCGCCTTAGAGCCTATTATTATGATTATCTTAGGCTGTATCGTCGGCTTCTTGGTTGTCAGCATGTATGTGCCGATGTTTAGCCTTGGTGAGGCGCTTTAATTCGCACAATCATCCATGCCATTTAATTTACCCTGTGCTTTCAAATCACTTAATGCTTTCCAGCTACTATCACTACACCCTTGCGGTTGAGCTGTTGGCATGCACCATGCAGTCCAAGTTCCTTTATCAACGGTTTGTAGACATTGTTTAAACCCCGGCACTTGCAAATAAGCAGGCGGCAAAACTTTTTTTGTTTTCATATTCACATCCTTTGTCATTGAGTCATCAGTATCCTTTTGCGCCAAAGTCACATAGGCACTCATTACCATTTTTTTAGAAACGCTAAGATTATCGTTATTGCTTGGTGCGGCATCTGCCAACATATTCATTTTAGTATACATAACCGCACGCGGCTCAATAGCAGATTCATTAATGCTGTAACTCACCGAGCGAATAAAATAATGGCTATTGGTTTTGCTATTGAAGTCATTCACATATTGCTCAATCGACTGATACATGGAAATCATGGTATTGTCTTTGGCCTGATCTAGCATCTCAGGAGTTGGATCGAAGTTAACCACCTCAACTTTGAAGCGACTGTTGTTTGAGTTATTGTTCTTTAACTCTTTTTGCAAGGTTTTAATTTCTTCACTAGTTAAGCGTGCTTGAATAACCAATCGAATATTTTGCGCACCGCTATCTGCTTGCGTTTCTTTATAATCAACAACTTTCCAGTCAATCTTTGGTAAAACACCCGATAGATTTTGAATCGCTGCTTTTTGAATAATCGTATTATCACCCTGCAAAGCAGTTGCATTGACGATGATATTTACCAATGCCGTGTCTGATTTAACGATGACCTCGCTACTTTTAGAAAAGCTAATCGTTGATTCTGAAGGGGTGTTATTATCAGCATAAGCATTCAAACACAACAGTGACGCTGCACTTAATAAGATGATTTTTTTTGTTTTATTCATTAAATTCTTCCTAAACAATTTTCATTTGACTTGACGCTGACAATTCTATCTTTTTTGAATAACAACCACTACCTTGATCCAGCATTTACTTGCAAATCCATACCTTATCTACCATACTTTGAAGACATTTGACTAAATGGACTTATCCCACGATGACCAGAAAACAATTAATCAATGCGACACTTATTGGATCATTCTCAATCATATTAAGCGCCTGCACACATAATCAATTTAGTGCACTTAACTCACCTAATGCTGATAGTCAACCAAAAACACCTGGTTACTACAACCCCAATGATCAAAACTATGCCATGCCACAAAACCAACAACCGATTGTTGAGAATCAGTTCTATTGGAAAGATTCTCATGACAAATCGGCTGTCGCTCCTGAGTGATTAGATATTTTTGTTATCGGTATAATAGTCATTGAAAATCAGAGTTTCGGTAACCGTTTACTTTGATTCAATACGTGGATATGCCCTGTTTAGGTTGATTTTTAGCAGATTATTTCTTCTCAGAGCGATTTTGTCTTTGACGATTGCCTTTAGGATGACGCTTGGCATTTTGCCCATCACGATGTTCGACCTTTGGCTTTTTAGGGATCACTTTTTTGATGGTTTTATAATTATGTGGATTAGATTGCGGTAGACTGTGCACGGGATCAAAGTCATCAATAATGACGCGCTCGAGCGCTCTTTTTAAGAGCTTTTCAATATCGGCTAACTGTGGAAACTCATCGGCACTTACTAAAGAAATCGCTTCTCCAGTGGCGCCCGCGCGCCCTGTGCGTCCAATGCGGTGGACGTAATCTTCAGGCACATTCGGTAAATCAAAGTTGATCACGCAAGGCAGCTGACTGATATCCAAGCCGCGTGCAGCGATATCTGTTGCCACTAATACTTGTACCTCATTGTTTTTAAAATCACTTAATGCTTTGGTGCGTGCGCCTTGGCTTTTGTTGCCATGAATCGCGGCACTTTTGATATTTGCTTTTTCGAGTTTGCCAACAAGGTGGTTGGCACCGTGTTTAGTGCGTGAAAAAACCAATACTTGTGCCCAGTTATGGGTTTTAATGAGTTTGATCAATAAGTTAACTTTCTGTTTTTTATCAACTGGAGCTATCCAATGTTTGACTTTGGGTGCTGCTTGATTGGGTGGGCTTACTGAGATTTCTAAAGGATTATGAACAATAGATTTAGCAAGCTCTTTGATCTCAGGGCTAAAGGTTGCTGAGAACATTAAGTTTTGGCGTTTTTTGGGAATAATTGTGAGAATTTTGCGAATGGCATGAATAAAACCCATATCAAGCATGCGATCGGCTTCATCAAGGACTAAAAATTTCAAGCGATCAAAGCGAATGGCATTTTGTTCATATAAATCAAGGAGCCGCCCAGGCGTTGCCACGAGAATATCTGCACCCTTACGTAAACGCATCATTTGGGGATTGATTTTAACCCCGCCAAATACTACACAAGAGCGTAAGTGTAAGTTCGTACTATACGCTTGGATATTTGCCTCTATTTGGGCAGCAAGCTCGCGTGTTGGCGTTAAGATAAGGGCATGCGTTTGATTGGCAGTTGACTGTGGTCCTTGTGCGAGCATTTCTAAAATAGGCAAGGTGAATGCGGCGGTTTTACCCGTGCCGGTTTGTGCTGCAGCAAGGACATCACGCCCGCTTAAAACCGCTGGAATGGCCTTTTGTTGGATGGGAGATGGCTCTTTATAGCCTTGCTCGGTGAGTGCGTTTAAGATGGCGTTACTTAAACCTAATGAGGAGAATGACATCGATATTTACAAACATTGAATAATTTGTGCTAAGCATAGACATATTGACAGAGAATGGATAGTTATTTTTTAATTTTCAGAATGCGTTTGATAAAGAATGTCTCCACCTCGATCAAAGCTTGTTACCTCACCTTTGAGTTTCCATTGCGGGGTAAGCGAGAAAGTCGCGATACCTTGTTGTTCACCGGTAAATACGCCAACACCGTAGCTTAGATATAGTCTTGAGGTCACTTGTTTGCCAATAAAAACGGCTGTATTGTTTTGTCCTGTTGTTGTGTTGTTTGTTGTATTGGTTGGGTTGTTGCTTAAGTTACCAAGTGAAAACTCTGCAAGAGAAAGTTTATCTTTGAGCTCATCAATGACCCCACTGCCGCCTTCATTAATTGCAATTAAAAGTGCTGCTTGCGATAACGCATCTGATGATGCTTGGCTACTATTAGCATCATTTAACGTCTGACCAAATAGGATATAAGAGAGAATATCTGTTTGCGACATGCTTGGATCAGA
>JAQCCA010000150.1 GCA_027621155.1 Pseudomonadota bacterium
GCGGTTGATGTTGCAGTAAGCTAATCATTTGATTGGCAGCAAAGAGATTTCCTTCGGTTTTTTGTGCTAAAAGCATCAGGGCATCTTCGGTTAATGTAATCGTTTTATTAAGAGAGCTAAGCTCAAGTTTAATGAGTTTAATCGACTCTTGAATGCTAACTGGCCATACTTGAATATATAGTGCTTGTTGCACAAGTGATTGAAACCATTTGGTTTTTTGTTGCGCGCTTGTTAGATCATCAAATATCAATAAAAAACAATCACTTTGTGAGATGTTGTTAAGGCAATCAACAAGCAATTTTTGCGCATTCTTATCAGGGGCTTTAGTAATGGTGAGTTGCAATAAACGCTCTTCGGCAAACAAGCTAAAGCTATTGAAGTTGCTTTGTAAAAAATCATACTGCTGGTTGATGATTTGTGTGCGCAGAATCTCAAAGTTTTGAGTTTTATATTTGGCATTAATTTGCTCAATGAGTTTATTTTTTTGATAAGGCTCTTTGCCGGTGATGATATAACAAGGGAAGTCTTTTTTTTCAATGACTTTTAAGGCTTCTAGGTAGTTAGTGGCTTTGATCATTATTCTTTTCCCTTATGGTTGACATTGTGGGCAATAGAAGGTGTTGCGTTGATTGATAACAATCGATGAAATAGCGGTTGAACAGATCTGGCATGCTTTGTCTTTTTGCCCGTAAACTGCTAAAGATTGGGCAAAATAACCAGGTTTGCCTGTGGCATTTTTGTAGTCTTTCAAGGTGGTGCCACCGGCCTTAATCGCTTGCAACAACGTAGATTGGATGGCATCGATAAGCTTGCTGATCTCATTTTTTGTTAAGGTATTAGCGGGTTTCAATGGTGAAATACCTGCTTTAAATAAGCTTTCACAGGCATAGATGTTGCCAACACCAACAACGATTCTATTATCCATAATCACACTTTTGATCGCTTGTGTGCGTGCTTTAAGTGCGCGTTGCAAATAGCGACTATTAAAATGTTGCGTCAAAGGCTCAGGACCATAGTTTAAAAAGTATTTATGGGTCAAAGGATCACCGTCGGTAATATCCCAATAACCAAAGCGTCGCGGATCATGATAGAAAATCGTTTGACCATCATCGAGCTGTAAAACAATATGGTCATGTTTTTTATGCTGATAGGCATTGCTATCAGTAATTTGTAAAACGCCAGACATGCCAAGATGAATAATCAACACATAATCATCTAAGGTGATAATCAAATGCTTGCCACGCCTTGAGATATCATGGATTGATTGGTTAGTTACTTTGTCACTAAGCTTAGGATCTAATGGATAGCGTAGTTTATCAATATAAGTATGAGCACTTATGATTTTGCGCTTTAAGCAATGTAAGCTAAGACCGTTTTTAACCGTCTCGACTTCAGGTAATTCAGGCATTTTTCTTTTGACCTATTTTGCTTTCGCTGCCATTAATAAGACGCTTGATATTCTCGTGATGTCGTAAGATGACAATAATCGCGATAATGATAAATGGCAGTGCGCTTTGAAAACTAAAGATGAAAATCACACAAACAGCAGAAGCGATCGTCGCAATTAATGCAGACAATGAAGAGTATTTGGTAATTAATGCGCATATGAGCCATGTGGCAAGGAAAATAATGCCAATCAACCAATAAAACCCAAGAACAACACCGATTAAAGTGGCAACGCCTTTGCCACCTTTAAAACCAAAGAATACAGGAAATATATGACCAATAACGGCAAGAAGTGCGACATAACCAATCTCAGTTGCGCTTAAGTGTAAAGCATGGGCAATGAGTACGGGAATTAAGCCTTTCAGTGCATCACCTAAAAGGGTGATTGCTGCGGCCTTTTTGCCTCCTAGACGTAAAACATTAGTCGCTCCTGGATTACCGGAACCAATACTGCGCGGTGAAGGTAAACCCATAAGTTTACAGGTGATAATGGCACTATTAATTGAGCCAAATAAGTAGCCAATGATAAGCATTAAAATAAATAGCATAATTTCATACAGTATGATTTAAATTGCTCATGAGTGTCTGAATTTTTGAGGATTAAGTCAAGTGCTTATTAGACCAAGTATCTTAAAACATGATGCCATACCCATCACAAACCAATTTACAGAGTTTCTGTTATTGAATTTCTACAGATGACATTAAAACCATTCTTTATTTATCTATTTTTTGATCTATATTTTACCTTGAGTGGGCAGAATTTCGGGGCAATGATATGAAGAGTTATCAGCAAAATATAGCGTTATTAGCACTAATACAAGCAGCCAGTTTATATCAGGTGGCATTGGATCCTAAAACGATTTTTCATCAGTTTGCTGTGGATGGCATATTTGGACATGCAGCATTGATGCGAGCACTTAAAGCAAATGACTTTTATGTTAAAGAGATAAGCTGCGATATGGCGAATATTAAGTCATCTACGCTACCTGCGATTATTGTTGGCAAAAACGATTATTTTGTTTTGGTCGGTGTTAATGATCAACAAGAATATCTTGTGATTTTAGCTAATAGCAATGAACTGACCAGTTTATCATCGGCTGAATTTAGTCAATTATTTAATGGTAAAGTCATCTATCTTAATCCTAAAAATAATACGTCAAAAGATAAGGCATTTAATATCAAATGGTTTATTCCAGCACTATGGAAATACAAACACGTCTTTCGTGATGTGCTTATCGCGTCATTTTTCTTGCAGTTATTTGCACTCGTGACACCACTATTTTTTCAAGTGGTAATGGATAAGGTAGTTGTGCATCAAGCCTTAACCACACTGGAGATATTAGCCATTGGCTTTGTGGCTGTGAGTATTTTTGAGGTGATTTTAGGTGCGATTCGTACTTATTTGTTTGCACATACCACAAGTCGTGTTGATGTTGAGCTAGGTACTAAACTGTATCAGCATTTATTAAGTTTGCCACTTGCCTATTTTGAGGCACGGCAAGTGGGCTTGAGTGTCGCACGTGTTAAAGAGCTTGACAGTATTCGTGAGTTTTTGACCAGTAGTGCATTGACATTGATGATTGATCTTGGCTTTACTTTTATCTTTTTTGCGGTCATGTGGTTTTATTCAGCCAAATTGACATTAATCGTATTGGCAACGATTCCTTGTTATGTTGTGTTGTCCCTTTTGATTACCCCAATACTAAAGGCGCGTCTTGATCAAGCATTTAAAGAAGGTGCCAAGAATCAAGCATTTCTAACCGAATCATTAAGCGGGATCCAAACGGTTAAATCATCAGCGATTGAGCCACAAATGCAACATAAGTGGGAAGATAATCTGGCAAGTTACGAGCGCACCAACTTTCGTGCGCGCAACTTAAGCAACATCACCTCACAAATCGCACAATTTATTAGCAAAATTACCACGCTTTTAATTATTTTTCTAGGCGTTAATCTGGTGATTTCAGGTAACTTAACGATTGGTCAATTGATTGCTTTTAATATGCTTGCAGGACGTGTCACCAGTCCTATTTTAAAACTAGTGCAATTGTGGCAAGACTTCCAGCAAGCGCGAATTTCATTAAAACGTTTGGGTGATATTTTAAATACCACAGCGGAAGGATCCACCGTAAGTAACAATCAGCAATTAGCCCAATTATCTGGAGGTATCGAATTTAAGAATCTTACATTTCATTATGGCATTAATACACCTGCGATATTAAAAGAGATTAACTTCAACGTTCAAGCCAATCAATCTGTTGGTATTGTTGGTCGTTCAGGCTCAGGTAAAAGTACATTGGCCAAACTTTTACAAAAACTTTATCTACCACAATCAGGCAGTATTTTGTTAGATGGTGCTGATATCTCAGCATTAAGTGCCGTGTGGTTAAGGCAACAGATTGGTGTGGTATCGCAAGAGAGCTTTTTATTTAATCGCAGTATTCGTGAGAATATTGCACTAACGTGTCCTGGTGCCTCTTTGGATGTAGTAATTAATGCTGCCAAATTATCAGGAGCTGATGAGTTTATTGTCAAATTAAAACATGGTTATGACACGATTGTAGAGGAGCAAGGTGCCAATTTCTCTGGAGGGCAAAAGCAGCGTATTGCCATCGCCAGAGCATTGATTAATGAACCTAAGATCCTTATTTTTGATGAAGCAACGTCGGCTTTAGATTACGAGTCTGAGCGTATGATTCAGCAAAATATGCGTGAAATCACCCGAAATCGCACGGTGTTTATTATTGCTCATAGACTATCAACGGTGATGCATTGCGATAAGATTATCTATCTTGAAGCAGGTAAAGTAGTTGAGGAAGGGAGTCATAATGAAATGTTAGCATTGGGTGGTCACTATGCCAAGCTGTATCATGCACAATTTGCAAGCACAAGGGGATAATGATGATAAAGTTATATCGCAAAATTACCCAACTGTATCAGCGATTGGTACAATGGCAAGACAGGCTCAATCAGCAAAAGGATGCGTCAAGTTTTCTACCCTTGGCACTTGAGATTGAAGAGAGACCACCGCACCCCTTAGCGCGCATCATGATGTGGCTTTTGGTTGTGTTGATTATCATTGCGGTACTATGGGCATGCTTTGGCAAAATGGATGTTGTAGTGAGCGCACAAGGTAAAGTTGTACCCGAAGCGCAGGTTAAATCAATTCAACCGTTAGAGAAAGGGGTGATTAAAGCGATTTTGGTGAAAGATGGTCAGCTGGTAACAAAAGGGCAAGTATTGATTGAGTTAGATCAGCGCGTTACTCAGGCTGATATTGAGAATATTACGCAACAGCGTAAGGTGGCGTACTTTATGTTTAAAGAATATCAGAGTCTTTATCAGTTATTACAGTTAGCGACGAAGGATGGATTAGCAAAAAAGGATATTGACGAGTTGTTGTTCACACAAGGGTTAACGTCACCAGAAAGAGATGCTTTGATTGAGCTGATATGGCGAAAATGGCAAGCTTATAGTGCGGATATTGATTATCTTGTGTCTGAGGTCAATGCCGCCAAAGCGGAGAAAACAGCGCTTGAGATGCAGTTGGAAATGCTTAATAAAACACTGCCGATTATTACCGAGCAAAATAATATGTACCAAACACTGCATCAAAATAACTATGGTTCAAAAGCTGATATGTTGCAAAGTCAAAAAGTGGTGATTGAAACCGAGCAAGCATTAGCACAACACAAGGCAACAGTAGCTCAATTAACTGCGAATATAAGGAGCAAAACCAGTGCGGTTATGCGTGCTAAAGCGGATTATTTAGCGCAAGTGTTAGAGCAGATAGAATTAAATCAAAAGGATTTTAAAAGCTTAAGCAATGAGCTTAATAAATACCAACTAATGCAACAGGCACAAAATCTAAGCGCACCACTTTCAGGCTTTGTCCAGAGTTTGTCTGTGTATACTATTGGCGCGGTGGTTACGCCTGCTCAAGTATTAATGCAGATTATTCCCAAAGATAGTCCACTAGAAGTCAATGCCATGATCTCAAACAAAGATATTGGCTATGTGCATGAAGGACAAGAAGTACAAGTCAAGATCGATACGTATCCTTTTACTGAATATGGCTTGTTAACCGGTGAGATTATTGAGATAAGTGATGACGCCATTGAAGATCAACAGTTGGGGTTGGTATTTAAAGTGATTGCTAAGCTTGATAACACCACATTATACAAGCAAGGAAAGGATTTCCCCATTCGTTCAGGTATGACGGTGACCGTTGAGGTGAAAACCGGCGAAAGACGAATTATTGAATATTTCCTAAGTCCGTTAACCAAAGCGTTTAAAGAGAGTTTGCATGAAAGATGATATGGGTGCAGGAGTGAAAGTCTGATGGTGGGAATGCTTTAGAATATCTTGAGTATGATATGGCATTTTGGTTGGGAAAATTGGAAGATTGGAAGATTGGAAGATTGGAAGATTGGAAGATTGGAAGATTGGAAGATTGGAAGATTAATCTCTCAAAAACCTATCCCGCTACCTGAATAAATTTCACCCCGTTCCCTGAGCGAAGTCGAAGGGGGGAATAAAAGTGTACAAGGGCTTCGACTGGCGCTCAGCCTACGGCTACGGAATATAGCTACAGGTACTGTTT
>JAQCCA010000151.1 GCA_027621155.1 Pseudomonadota bacterium
ATCAATCTACTTTCCAAATTATGCCATATCCTTGGTAGAATTTCATCTGCCTTTTTAAAACTTATTTGACTATATATTGACCTCTGATTGAACCACGCCAAAAAAATCTTAATTATTAATGCCAAGAAGCAGTTTGGGCACTCCAAAGGGGCATTAAATCAATATATGTCTGATGTTGCGCAGTCACATCTTAGCGCTTTAGGGCATGACGTTCGTGTGACGACAATTGAGGATGGCTATAATATTGAAGATGAAATCAACCATATTCTGTGGGCAGATGTTGTTATTTATCAAATGCCGGCTTGGTGGATGGGACCACCGTGGACGGTGAAGAAATATATGGATGAAGTATTCACACATGGGCATGGAAGGCTTTATGTTAATGATGGTCGTAGTCGTGATGACATATCTAAAAAATATGGCTCAGGTGGATTGCTGCATGATAAAAAGTATATGCTATCCGTTACTTGGAATGCGCCAACTGAAGCTTTTGAGGATCCTAAACAGTTCTTTCAAGGCGCTGGCGTTGATGGCGTTTATTTGCCAGTGCATAAGGCAAATCAATTTTTGGGTATGCAGGCACTGCCAACGTTCATGAGCAATGATGTCATTAAAGATCCACAAGTTAATCATGATGTGACGCGTTACAAAAATCATTTAAGTAATGTGCTTTCTTTAGAAAGTGCGTCAGCAGCGCAAAATGTTGCTGTAGAATGTTAATCTGAAATAGTGATAGCACGTCCAGTATTTGCATATTGGATGTGAATTTCTTTCGTTGGACGCGGTAAAAAATCCCCCCCTTTTTGAGGCCATTCGATCAGTGATATCGTGTCATTGGTGAAGTAATCACGAATACCAATCCACTCAAGCTCCTCAGGGTCACTCAAACGATATAGGTCAAAGTGCTGGAGAGTGATGCCGTTAATGGGGTAGGTTTCAACGAGTGTATAAGTTGGACTTTTAACACTTCCCGTGAAACCTAACCCTTGCAAAATGCCTTTGGTTAAAGTTGTCTTTCCCGCACCTAGATCACCATGAAGATAGATCACATCACCCTTGTTTAAGCCTTGACTAATTTGTTTGCCAAACGTAAGCATTTCAAGTTCATTTTCAATAACATGCTGTTTGGCTTTGTTTTGCTCTATCGTCATAGTGTTTACATGGCTCGATTATGGTGACTATTAATTATATGGCATTATGCGCCAGCCATTTAAAAGCTGCAATAAACGCACTGAGTTATTTTAAATATTAAGATGAAAGTGTTAATATTTGCCTATCATTTGTTGGTAATTTAAGGATTTAGCGTGGTCAAATATGAAGTAACACTTTATGTTAGTAAGGAAATTGATACTGTATTTTTTCAATGGTTAAAGCAGCATGCTGCCGAGATGTTGAAATATAAAGGGTTTGTCAGTGCAAAACTGTATCAGCAACTTGAGTGTGAAGATAATAACAAGGTATTCGTTGCCTGCTATGAGCTTGAAACGCTAGAGCATTTAAATGACTATTTGAAAAATCATGCACAAGCTATGCGTGAAGATGGCGTGCGAAAGTTTGGAGATAAATTTAGTGCAACAAGGCGAGTTTTGGCTTTAGAGGAAGCGCTAATTACTCATACTTCAGTTATTTAGAGACAGTGACTTTCTCCATATATTTGTTGAGCTCACCGATTAATACAAATGACCCAAAAACAATAACAAGATCATCAGAGTGGGTATTTGTTGTAATGTAATCAAATGCAGCAGTAGCGTTATTAAAGAATATGCTGTTATGTGGAAAAAGCTTATTTTTATGCTGATTAGTTAATGGCGAAAAACGCGGATCAATTGTGCTTAAATCAGGAATAAGCCATTGATCAACAAATCCTTTCCCACATTCAAGAATGTTTACTATATCTTTATGCTGATTGGCGCTAAAAATAGCAAGCACGCGTGTTTTAGGTGTATGTGTCAATAAGGATTTAACCTGAGTAAAAAAGTGCACCACAGCCTGTGGGTTATGAGCAACATCGGCAATCATTAAGAGTTTATCTTGAATTATCTGAAAGCGCCCAGCAACGCGATAAGCTGCTAAGTCATTGGGTAGTGTAAGGAGCTTGTTGTCTAAATGCTTAATGGCAGTTAATGCACAATCCATGCTGTTAGGATGAATAAACGCATTATTTATACTGCTATCATGCTTGGCGCAGATAACTTTGGCATTAATCTGATGTAAATAATCAAGAGCACTTTTGGGAACGTTGTGACCAAGAATAGTCGGCTTATTCGCTCTGGCAATATGTGCTTTCTCAAGTGCGATTTCCTCAATTGTATTGCCAAGCATTTCACAATGATCTAATGCAACAGTAGTAATGATGGCAATATCCGCATCAAATAGGTTAGCTGGATCCAATCTGCCGCCAACACCAACCTCAAGAATTGCGTACTTGGGCTTTTGTACTTGAATATACAGCCATGTACTCACAAAGCTAATAAAGTGGTAATGCAGTTTGATCTCAAGCGCTAAACACAAGGTGTAAATTTGTTGTAAGTAGTCTAGTAGGTCGTGATCACTAATGGGCTGTTGGTTGTAACTAATGCGCTCATTAAAAAAACGAATATGTGGCGAGGTGTGACAAATATGATCAATGGCATTATGCTGCAAAATATGTGACAAGATGGCAACGGTTGAGCCTTTGCCATTGGTGCCTGTTACAGTAATAATATGCGGCACATAGCTGATATTTAAGCGCTTAAGAAAAAGTTTTAAATCATTAAGTGTTGCCTGCGGAAAATCTAAAGAAGTAATTTGATCAATAGTTTGTTCAATACGCTGAGATAATTGAGTATCTACAATGCCGTTGTCCACGGTTAACCCGCGTGGTTATGCTGCGTTGGCAGCAATTTATCCAATAGGTGACTAATGTCTTGTGGCAGGTGATGACGGTGAACAATGCGATCAACCATGCCTTTTTCAAGCAAGAATTCACTGCGTTGAAAGCCTTCGGGCAGCTTCTCGCGCACAGTTTGCTCAATAACCCTTGGTCCCGCAAAACCAATTAGTGCATTAGGCTCAGCAATATGGATATCACCAAGCATTGCCAAAGATGCTGAAACACCACCAGTGGTTGGATCTGTTAATACCACGATATATGGCAGCTTATGTGCAGCCAATTTGGCAAGAGCCGCACTGGTCTTTGCCATTTGCATTAATGAAAACAATGACTCTTGCATACGCGCACCACCACTAGCGGTAAAGCAAATAAGTGGTTCTTTCTTTTCAATGGCAAGATCAACAGCACGCACAAATTTCTCGCCAACAACCGAGCCCATCGAGCCGCCTAAGAAGCTAAAGTCAAAAATAGCAGCAACCGCAGCCTTACCTTGAACTAAACCTTCAAAAACTAAAAGGGCATCATTTTCTTTGGTTTTCTTTTGTGCTGCAGATAAACGATCTTTATAGGATTTTGTGTCTTTAAATTTTAAAACATCTTTAGGTTTAACCCCATTGAAATATTCAACGGTCGTATCTTTATCAAAGAAATAGCTCGCACGTTGGCGCGCATTTAAACGCATATGATGTTCGCAGTTAGAGCAAACCAGCATGTTTTCAATCAAATCGGGTAAATACAAAACGGCATTACAAGAAGGACACTTGTGCCATACGCCTTCAGGCAGCTCTTTCTTTTGTGAATCTGAGCGTAATTGTGGAATAATTTTCGTTAGCCAACTCATGGTGTGGTTTATTACCTTGGTGCTTACACATAACGCATCATTTTATACTACAGTCATGCGAATTTACCAGTGTTTATTTAGTTTGAAGGCGGTTTTCTGTTACACTAGTGCCTCATTTTAGTATTTAGTTATAGAAAATATGAATAAAGCAAATAATCAATCAAAAAAGATCGTTTTAACAGGTATTACACCATCAGGTACACCGCACATTGGTAATTATATTGGTGCGATTAAACCCGCCCTTGAGATGGCAAAAAATCCTGAGTTTGATGCCTATTTTTTTATTGCCGATTATCATTCATTGATTAAATTGTGGGATAGTAAATTAAGACAGCAATATATCTATGAAATCGCAGCTACTTGGCTGGCTTTGGGGCTTGATCCGGAGCATGTCATGTTTTATCGCCAGTCAGATATTCCTGAGATTATGGAGCTAAATTGGATTCTCACATCAGTGACTGCCAAGGGCTTGTTAAATCGTGCGCATGCTTATAAGGCAGCAGTGGATGCCAATATTGCCGAAGGTGAAAAAGGTGAAAAAGGTGAAAAAGATGAAGAGGCAGGTATCACCATGGGGCTTTTTAATTACCCAATGTTGATGGCAGCAGATATTATTATGTTTAATGCGGATCTCGTGCCTGTTGGTAAAGACCAAATTCAACATATTGAAATCGCGCGCGATATTGCTAATCGTTTAAACCATATTTATAAGTGCAATTTACTTAAAGCGCCTGAAGCGATGGTTGATAAAGAAACGCAAACAATTCCAGGCTTAGATGGGCGTAAAATGTCCAAAAGTTATAACAATACGATTCAGCTATTTGCACCAAGCAAACAATTAAGAAAGCAGGTGATGAAGATCGTGACCAATTCTCAGCTACCTGAAGAACCAAAAGACACAACAGAGTGTACGGTGTTTGCATTGTATAAGCACTTTGCCAATGAATCTGAGGTGGCAGCATTGGCTGAACGCTACCAGCAAGGTATTGGTTGGGGTGAAGCCAAACAGGCATTGTTTGAAAAAATGGATGAAGTATTAACGCCAATGCGTGAGAAGTATGACTATTTGTTAGTGAATAAGCATATTATTGATGAATACTTGGCAAAGGGTGCTCACAAAGCGCGTGTTGAAGCAAAGCAGTTATTGGATAAACTGAAGCAACAAATTGGTATGTAATTTACGATGTATTGTATTATTGCAAACTTTGGTGATGATAGTGTGGCACTCATTCAGCAAGCTTATGAGCTTGGCTTAGAAGAGGTGGTTGTCTTGTCTGTTGATACAGGTTGGCAGGCAAGTGCTTGGCACGTGCGTATTGATAGGGCAAGGTCATGGGTCGAGAAGCTTGGATTTGACTCCGTGCAGTTAAAGCCTGAGCATGATTTTAGTGCATTGGTTAAGGCGCGAAAGCAATTTCCATCACAACAGTTTCATTGGTGCGCGGGCTTTCTAAAGGGTATGGCGATTTTAAATTGGCTTGAGGCGCATGATGAAGACCTTGAGGCCGTTGTGCTATTAGCAAATCGTCGTGCGATGAGTAAAGCTCAAGCTGATTTACCTGATAATGTCTCAGAATCTGAGCGTTATGATGACCGAGAAGTACGTTATTTATTAGCGGATTGTGATGAAGTAAAGCGTAATAACTTAATTGAGAAAACACCCTTTAAAGCACCGTTAAATCATCGATCACTTGAATGTCAGCCATGCATACACTTAACCAAAAGAGATGTTGTTACGTTGTCAACAGATGATATTAAGCGCACGGTTGAGCTTGAGCATGAGATTGGGCAGACGATGTTTGATAAAAAATTTGTTGAATATTTAAAAATACTAGAAAAAAATACAAACTATTATGATGAGTTTGCTAAGACCTGCAGCTGGGATTATGGCTGCGGGTTATAGGCGTTTACCACGCAGGAATTGCGGCATCATCAGGGTATAGTTTCTCAGCAAGTTTTGCCACTTGTGGTGATTGATACGCTTTGACAAATTTCAGTAATAACGGATTGTTTTTGTCATTATCACGAACAGCAATAATATTGGCAAACGGTGAGTCTTTGGGCTCAACAAACAAGGCTTGCTTTAAGGTCATATGTGCTTTAGGCAAAAAGTCATTATTAATCACCGCAAGGGTGACACTATCGAGATTGTTAGGAATCTGATCTGCTTGCAGTGGAATGATTTGTAATTTAAGTGGATTATCAATGATATCGTTTAATGTTGCTTTCCAAGTGACACCCGGCTTTAATTTTATTAAATCCGCGTCAGCTAAAATCATCAAAGCACGTCCACGATTGGT
>JAQCCA010000152.1 GCA_027621155.1 Pseudomonadota bacterium
CTATATTTGTTTTATCGTTTTTGGCTTGAATTACTCACTACTATTAGCCATTTGTGTCGGGTTATCAGTATTTATTCCTTATATCGGGATGGTGATTGTTACCATTCCTGTAGTACTTATTGGAATCAGTCAATTTGGCTTTAGCTCCGAGCTTTTCTATATGCTATTAGTTTATTTGATCATTCAAGGTTTGGATGGAAACTTATTGGTGCCGTTATTATATTCTGAGGCATTAAGCCTTCATCCCGTGGCAGTCATTGCTGCTGTTCTTATCTTCGGTGGCATATGGGGCTTTTGGGGCTTGTTCTTTGCGATTCCATTGGCAGCGCTTATCAATTCAGGTGTTAAGATGTGGACTCGACGCAATATCAATAATAAAAAACCCAAGGAAGCCTAATGGCTGAAATAAGGCTCAAAGAGAGGTTAAAGCGTCCTGAGGTTACTATTCAACTGCGTCCTTTTCATCGCAAAGTGCATCAAGTGTTACTGGAAAATAAGATCGATAGTTTTATCGCGAGTATTATCGCACGACGCATAGATGATCCTGAGCATGCTTTAAAGTTTGCTCACTTAAAACTTAAATTTCTAACCTCACCACATTTACTAAAAGACGCAACAAAAGCGGCAAAGCGTATTATTCAAGCACTAGAACGTGGTGAAGTCATTGGACTTGAAACCGATCATGACTGTGATGGGCAAACATCGCATGCAATTTTGCATGTTGCATTGACTAATATTTTTAACCATCCAGCTGATAGGATTCGTTCATATATCGGGCACAGGATGGCTGAGGGCTACGGTTTATCTGATAAGCTTGCACAACGTATTTTAGATGATGAAATGCGTCCTTCATTGGTAATCACTGCCGATAATGGCTCAACTGATGAAGCGCGTATCGCATTATTAAAGTCACAAAATATCGATGTGATTGTCACCGATCATCATGCAATTCCTGAAGAAGGGGTGCCACAAAGTGCTTATGCCGTGTTAAATCCAACCCAAAAGGGCTGCGAGTATAATGATCCCTTTATTGCTGGATGCATGGTTGCTTGGTTGTTGATGGCGGAAGTTAGAAGACTATTATTACTTGAAGGAAAACCAACCAATAGTGACTATCAGTTAACGGATCTACTTGATTTTGTTGCTGTTGGTACAGTGGCTGACTGTGTCTCTATGGCAAAGAGTATAAATAATCGCGTTGTAGCTTATTATGGTATGCACAAGATCTCACAGTTAACACGTAGCTGTTGGAGTAGTTTTAGTGATCATTTTCATCACAAAGTTGATAGTGAGTTTTTAGGGTTTGTCATAGCCCCTTTACTCAATAGCGATGGACGCATGTCAGATGCCTTAAGCTCAGTGAGTTTCTTATTAAACGAAGATCATCAAAAAACCAAACAATGGGTTGAGTTCTTACAGCAGCAGAATAATCATCGCAAAGCCATTCAAAAAGAAATGACTGCCAAAGCGATGAGTGAAGCCTCAAAGCAATATGCAAAGGGTGCTTCAAGTATTTGTGTCTATCTTGATGATGGGCATGCTGGGGTGCATGGCATTTCAGCCAGTCGCATTAAAGATAGCTTTGGTTTGCCCACGATTTTATTCTCACCTAAGCAAGGGGAAAGTGATATTATCACCGGATCAGCACGCAGCATTGATGGCTTAAACATTAAAGCTGTTTTAGATCTTATTGATCAAAATACGACAGATATTCTGATCAAATATGGTGGACATACCGGAGCTGCTGGGTTAACCATTTACAAAGAAAAGTTTGTAGAGTTTTCTAACAGCTTTAATGACTACTGTCAAAAAGCAATTGTTGAAAATAATATTGTTGCCACACCAATCATTTATTGCGATGGTGAGTTAACTGCCGAGGAGTTCACGCTTAAACATGTTGAAAAATTTGCTTTGCTTGAGCCTTATGGTCGCGAGTTTGAAGCGCCTGTTTTTTGTAATAAAGCAAGTATATATAGCTTTAAATGGGTGGGCAAAGAAAGCCAACATCTGCAATTAATGCTTACCATTCATGGTAAAACACTTAAAAGCATCTGGTTTTTTGCTGATGAATATTTAGATGATGCTGATATTCAAGTCGGTGAAGAGGTTCAAGTGGCATATCGTTTGTCGAAAGAGCACTTTAATGGTCAGACTTATGTTAGCTTGAAGGTCGTGCACTTGGCTAAGTTGACGCATCAAAGGTAAATATTATGACGACTCAAAGTGTTGGACATATAGAGCTTAATATCAAAAAGCTGTTTGAAGAAGCCGGCTTATATGTGCGTGATGCGCAGCTGACAATGATTGAAGCAGTTAAAGAAACATTGATCAATAATGAAAAAATTGTTATTGAAGCACCAACGGCAACCGGTAAAAGCTTTGCTTATTTACTCGGTGCGCTTTTAGCAAATGAAGTGCGTGCTAAACAAGGGCAAGAGAAGTTATCAATTGTTGTCTCAACAGCGACGGTGGCGTTGCAAGAACAGCTGATTGATAAAGATTTGCCGTTTATTCATCAGCTTATGCAACACCATAAAATTGAGTTTAGTTATCAATTGGCAAAAGGGCGCTCGCGCTATTTATGCCCACGTAAATTGCATCACTTTGACAGTGATGATAGTGACTTGCAAAAAGAAGCAGAAATACTCGATCAGCGCTTAAGCAAAGATTGGGGTGGCGATTTTGATCTGTTGGAGAAACCGGTTACTAAAGCATTGATGAGTGAGATTTATAACACGAGCAGCTCGTGTTCATTTAGCCGTTGTGAGTGTTATCGCGAATGTCCTTTTTTTAACGCGCGCCAAGGCTTGCGCAAAGTGGACATTATCGTTGTCAATCATAGCTTGTTATTGTCGCATCTTGATTTGGGGGATGGTGCGATCTTGCCTAAATTTGAAGATAGTCTTTATATTATCGATGAGTGTCATCATTTGCCTGATCGAGCATTAAGATCACTTTCTGGCTTTGCTTCGTTACTCGGCTCGCAAACATGGATTAATGATGTTGATAAGCTGTTAAATGGTTTACCTTCTGAGCTTGCGGATCGTGCCATGCGTGAGAATTGGAAAGAGGTGCGTAAAAATCTCATTCAGCAGTTAACTCAAATGCAGCAGTTAATTGATCCGATGTATGCTAAAGCGATCAAGGAAGAAAATGTTTGGCGCATGACCCATATTACGGATGAGGTGCTTCTGCTTGCTACGTCGATCAAAGAGGGTGCGGCCTTTTATATGAATCAGTGTGATAAGCTCAAAACGAAGCTTGATGATTTTGCTGAGAAAAGTCAGATTCATTCAGCCTCTAGTTTGGAGAAGCAATTCACACAAATTGGCTTTTTATTAGAGCGCTCAAAAAATCTCTACAATGTCTGGTCATTGATGATTAATCAAGCGACAATGCCGCCAATTGCCAAATGGGTTGTCCCGCATGAAAAGAAAGTGAGACAAGAGGAAGTAAAAGAAGCGAAAGAAGTACAAACGGATATGTTGGCAACTCATTTTCAAGATTATGATATTCATGCCTCACCGATTGAAGCAGCTTCATTATTAAAGCAAGTCTTTTGGCAAAATGTACAACATGGTGTGGTGATGTGTTCAGCCACGGTGCGTTCATTAGGTAAGTTTGATCGTTTCTTAAATGCCACAGCCCTTAAAAAAGAAGCCAAAACCTTGCTTTTATCTTCACCGTTAAATTATTCAAAATCAAAGCTTGTTATTGCTGATATGCAATATGAGCCAGCACAACAAGACAAACATATTGAAGAAACAGCCAAGCTCCTCAATGAAGTCTATTTTAAAGACTTACATGAAGGCGCTTTAATGCTCTTTACCAGTATTCATGCAATGGAAAAGGTCTATATGCGTTTAAATAGCACCCTTAAAAAAATCACGCTTATTCAAGGCGATCGTTCAAAACAGGCAATGATTGCCATTCATAAAAAGCGCGTTGATCAATTTAAACCTTCGATTATTTTTGGTGTCGATAGTTTTTCTGAAGGTGTTGATTTGCCAGGTGCTTATCTAACACGATTGATTATTCACAAATTACCATTTTCTGTGCCAACAAATCCGATTGATAAAACACGCTCGGAGTGGTTAGAGTCGATTAAGCGCAAACCCTTTATGGATATATCACTGCCGCAAGCATCACTAAAATTAACACAAATGGTAGGGCGTCTCGTGCGTACAGAGGCGGATGTTGGTGAGGTGATTATTTTGGATAAGCGCTTAAAAACCAAGTTTTATGGTAAAGCACTTTTAGAGAATTTGCCTGATTTTAAATTGTGACATAGTGAAATAGAGGGAAAACCATGAAAAGAATTCAGAAATTTTTCAAACTTCTACCTGATCAAACCGTCTATGATAGGCTTAATTCACCCGTTGGCGAGCTTATTTTATTTGCATCAAACAAAGGGCTTCATCATGTCTTTTGGGAACACGAAGCACAGTTAGAAGCTTTTCAGATGGGTATTCAATCGTTTAAGCAAGATGCTGATCACCCGATAATCGTTAAAGCAAAAACGCAATTGACTGAATATTTCAAAGGAAAACGTCAAGTATTTGATATTCCATTATGCCTGCATGGCACAGACTTTCAGTTAAGTGTTTGGCAAGAGCTTCGTAATATCCCTTATGGCAAAACCATAAGCTATGCTGAGCAAGCCAGACGTTTGGGTGATAAGAACAAAGCACGTGCTGTCGGACTTGCCAATGGTTTAAACCCGGTTTCTATTATTGTGCCATGTCATCGCGTGATAGGAAGTAATGGCAGTTTAACCGGCTTTGGTGGGGGACTGGATAATAAGGCGAAGTTGTTGGAGATTGAGAGGGGCAAGGAAAATAAATGACCACCTTCCATCCTTATGAAAACGAAACCACGGAATTTAAGCGCGAGCTCAATGATAGACTAGAAAAGGAAGTAATTGCCTTTTTGAATTCTGCAAAAGGTGGCGATATTTATATTGGGGATCTGGCATGAATCGTATTCTACAAGCTTATTCAAAACGTGTTTTTCATTTTAGTGAAAATTTTATGGAGGTTGCTTTTCCTTATGATCGTGATTATTTCGATTCGTTGGAAGAAAAAGATCTCGATAAAAGCGCAAAAACGCCGGTGAAAAAGTGGGGTGAAAAGTGGGGTGAAAATGAACGCAAAGTTTTGGCATTAATTTCATGTAGCAATAAAATAAGTATAGTAGCTATCGCAGAAGGAACAGGGTTAAGTACCTCAGGCGTAGAGAAAATAATTAGCCGTCTTAAAAAGCAAGGTGTTATCAAGCGGATTGGTTCAGCCAAAGGTGGTTACTGGGAGATCATTACATGAAACAAAACCAATTTACAGAACAAACTATTTGGCAGTATTGTCTTGACCATACCAAGCCAAACTCTCTACTTTTACAAGCATTAAAGGCGGACACTAAAAGTTCAGTACATGGTGCGCAAATGTTATCAGAAACAATTGTCACTAAGCTTTTGCAATTTTTTATCAAAATGCAAAATCCAAAAATATGCGTTGATTTAGGCACCTTTAGTGGATTGTCTGCACTTGCTATGGCAGAAGCAACTGCTGATGATGCTTTAATTTATACGATTGATCGCGCCCATCAATCTGGGCATGAGTTAGCTTGTAAGTATATTGGAAAGAGTAGTGTTGGTTATAAAGTTAAAATGCTTATTCAAGAGGGAATTGATGCGATAAGCACACTTCCTGATGATATTGATTTTGCTTTTATTGATGCGGATAAAATGCAAACACGATGCTATTTCGATTTACTACTGCCGAAGTTAAGTGCAAAGGGCATGATTATTGTTGATGATGTATTATGGCGAGGTGAAGTACTTGATCCTGTGGATAAGCGCGCCAAGGCGTTAGATGATTTTAATCAATATATTTGTAGTCATCCTCAAGTGGATAATTTAATATTGCCAATCAGACACGGATTACATTTAATCATTAAAAAATAAGAAATTAAAAAAGTAAAAAAAGTACATGCGATGAATACA
>JAQCCA010000153.1 GCA_027621155.1 Pseudomonadota bacterium
CAGTTTAGCATTTTTTGAGACTCTTTTTGTGTCTCTATCTGTGGTCCAAAATATGGGGAGTATTATACACGATATAGACTTTATGCGCGACGATCACCTTTAGCACGCCTTTTTGTATATAGCTTAATTGTGCTTCATCATGCTGATGTAATTTAGCCGTTGGAAAGTGGCTAATATCAATGCTTAGAAGGTGTGCGAGATTTTTGTCAGTCCGATCACTCATTGCTTGGTCTTTAACTTATTAAGCTTTAGCAAAGATAATCAATAACAAACCAATAAAGTAGAAGATAAACATCCACAGTAAAAGCTTATTAGCGGATTGAGGCGCCTGTTTGAACTCACGCCAAATAAACACGCCCCAAAGAGCGGCAATCATCGTTGCCCCTTGACCAAGACCATAAGAGATAGCAGGTCCGGCAGTACCCGCAGCAATAAAGTTTAAGCCAGTGCCTAGCCCCCAAATGGCGCCACCTAAAATACCAAAAATATGTGCTCTAAAGCTCCCTTTAAAATAACCCGCACCTGTGATTGGTTCGCCAATAAATGGCTTCTTCATCATCCATGTGTTGATGATGAAGTTTGATAAAAATAAGCCAATCGCAAAAATAACCGCGGCACTATAAGGTGTTAGCTTTCCTGCTTCGGGTGTATGAAAATTGGTAATCATCGATGCAGCAACGAAATAGTAAAACGTACCCATCAATGCGCCAGAGATCAGCGCAATAATAAGCCCTTTTTTAAATGCTGATTGCGTTAAGTGCGCTTTGAGTGTCTTATATGCCTTGGCGTCAAGGATAATGGCAATAGCAACACAAATGACACCAATGGCTAAAATTAAGGCATTACCCAGCGGGTTGGCAATATAATTAAGAATCACGCCAAGCACTAAGGCGAGCCCTATAGCAACAGGGAAAGCGACCGCCATGCCAGCAATATCAATGGCAGCAACGAGTAAGATATTGGCAAGATTAAAGACAATACCACCGATAAGGGCAAGTAGGATCATACTGGTATTTGCTTGCGCTAGATCTGTAAAAAATCCACGGCCAATGTCGCCAGTGTTACCCAAAGTGATGGCAAGAATAAAGCTAATCAAGAGCACACCAATGGCATAATCCCAATAGAAATATTGAAATGCCCATTGTTTGCCTGTTGCTTTTTGAAGATTTGCCCAAGATCCCCAGCAGAGCATTGTGATAATACAAAATAAAATCGCCAGTCCATAAGATTGCGCGAAAAACATAAGGAAACTCCTGTTAAACCATTGCTAAAACGTGCCAATGGTAGAGAAAATTAAATTAAAAAGATAGTGTTCTGTAAATTAAATACTGAAATGCTTGCGCTTAGCAACAAAAAAAGGTGTAGTAACTGCGTTTAGTAAAGCACGGTGTTTTTGCTTTATTCATTATATGTAACTATGTTAAGGAGGATTTAGATGTATCAAGTGGAATTAGATATGCCAAAAGGATCAAATAAAGAAGCAGAAAAAGCAGAAAAAGCCGAAGAAATGATGTATCAGATTGCGTTTATTGGTGACTTAAAACCTATATTTGCCAAATCTTTTGAAACACTTAAGCGCGATCCAAATATGAAATCGGGGGACAATTATCGCCATCGTGCGTTTGCTGTGGGTGATATTTTGCAGGGTGAGATTAGTGTGAGTCCGCATAGTGAAGTGTTTCACCAGTCAAAGAAGCTTAATAAATACCAAGGTGGGATTGATCGAAGCTTTCCATTAATCGAGATGGATGTCGCCAAGAAAGTGGCTAGCGACATTATCATGGCGCATATTTATCCTAAGTTGCCAGCATGTGACTATCATTTTGGTATTCACCAAATTCGTATTTATACCAACGATGAGGTAACAGGAAAGCCGGCTCCCGAGGGAGTGCATCAAGATGGCTTTGATTATGTCACTGTGGTTTGTGTTGATATGCAAAATATCACGGGAGGCAATTCGCTATTAGTTGATATTAATATTCATCGACATATCCACGTTAATCAAGCACTAAGAGAGGGCGAGATGTTTCTCTTTAATGATCGTAAATATGCACATTATGCCTCACCAATTGTCCCTTTATTACCAGGAGAAGGGCATCGTGATGTATTTGTAATTACTATGCAGATTAAAAAATAATAAAAGGCAAAAGGGTAAAGTGGCTATGTTTGATGTAGATAAAATACGCCAAGGCTTTCCGGCGTTGACTAAACCTAATCCGGCGATTTATTTTGATGGTCCAGGTGGCACGCAGGTAAGTTTTGCTGTGATGAGAGCAATGACAGAGTTTATGGCAGATGGCGTTGCCAATTTAGGTGGTTTTTACCAAAGTAGCGTTAGCGCACAACAGCAAATGGATAAAGCTCGAGAGGTAATGGCAGCGCTAATTAATGCAAAAGATTCTAAAGAGATTAGCTTTGGACAAAATATGACAACTATCACATGGGCATTATCACATGCAATCGCTAATACTTGGTTGCCTAAGGATAACATTATCGTTAGTGAACTTGATCATGAGGCAAATATCAGTCCTTGGCTTATCAAGGCACAGGAGAGGGGAGTTAATGCTGAGATACTACCATTTGATCAAGACAGTTATACGCTAGATCTTGATCGACTTGAAGCGATATTAAAAAAGGGGCAGACAAAACTCATTGCGATAACGTTGGCATCTAACATTTGCGGCAGTATTACTGATATTGCACGCGTTAGTGCTTTGGCAAAACAGTATCAGGTTAAGCTATTTGTTGATGCAGTACATTTTATTGCGCATCATAAGGTTGATGTGCAAGTGATTGATTGTGATTGGTTGGTGTGTTCAGGCTATAAGTTCTCGGCACCGCATATCGGTATTTTGTATAGTAAATCACAGACTATGGCATCGATTAAACCTTATAAAATAGCGCCAGCACCTGATACTTTGCCTTATGCGCTAGAAACCGGTACACAAAACTTTGAAGCATTGGCAGGTTTAGAAGCAGCCATTTATCACAAAGCTGCTTTGGTCGATGAGCAAATGGCAAAAACGGATTTAAAGGCAGCATTAAAATTAAGTATGTCAGCAATAGAAACACATGAGTTAATGCTTAAATCTTACTTTTTGAAAAAACTTGAGGCACATCCGTACATCACGGTGCATGGCGTGGATTTTGAGGGTAAGCTAACCCTAACCCAGCGCACACCAACATTTGCAATAACTATTGCAGGTGTCAGTAACAGAGATTTAGCACAAGTCTTGGCTAAACATCATATTTGTGTCGGTTATGGACATTTTTATGTGCCACGATTTATTGAAAAACTCGGTTTGGATCCAAACGATGGTGTACTACGCATTGGCTTTGCTTATTATAATACCCTAGCTGAAATTGATTATTTATTTGATGTTTTAGCTGAGGCTATTAAGTTTAAATCAAGTGATGCAGTTGCTTTGAGATAATTTCATATAAGACTGGATTATGTCCTTGTGAGATATCCGCTATAGAAAAAAACAGTAATCTCTTAAATGAATTTCAGAGATTTTCCCTATCTTACAGCCAGAGTATTTGAGAAAATGACTCTCGTGGCAGGACGCTACAACTCAGAAACACTCCCTCCCCTTTGTTACTAAGAGTTTATTACAAGGATGTTAAACCCCCAGAAGAAAAAATTAACAATACTTTCATCTATAAAAAAGCGTATAAGATATATTTATTCAGAGTTGGTTTAGATTATTTAGGTATCGTAGTGATGTCATTACCACGCGCTTTTGCAGCAAGCTTGTGAATCGTTGCTGAATAAAAAACATGTTCAAGCGATTTAATGGCTTGCTCAAGCGTTTCAGCCGTGTCAAATGGCAGAACATCGATGCGTTTTTGCGCGATGATTTTGCCACCATCAAGATGCTCATCAACATAGTGGATGGTGGTGCCATGAATTTTATCTTTGGCATCGATTACGCGTTGATGGGTATTTAAACCTTTGTATTTAGGCAGTAGTGATGGATGGATATTAATAATTTGTTGCGGAAATTTTTGGATAAAGGCAGGTGATAGAATCCGCATAAATCCTGCTAAAATGATCAAATCAGGGCTAAATGGCTTCAGCAGCTCAGAGAGTAGTTGATCATACTCCTCGCGCGTTTGTTTTTTTTGCTTAGGCAGATATAAACAGGGGATGTTATGGTGAAGTGCACGCGTGATAGACTCAGATGCTTTATCGGAAATAATGGCACTGATCTCAATGCCATCTTCTTCATGTAGCTGATCAATAATCGCTTGCAGATTTGAGCCGTATCCTGACGATAGAACAACGAGTTTAAATATCGATTTATTTGCCATGGAAGTAGCTAACATGCGCTTGTTGTTGCTGTGACTGGCTTAAGTGACCAATCTCCCAAGCAGTTTCACCAAGTGTTTTAAGTGTGTCAAGAATCGCTTTTTTATCACTTTGCGCTACTGCCATTACAATGCCTGCACCACAGTTAAATGTTCTAAGCATCTCAGTTTGGCTAATATTACCGTTTTGCTGTAACCACTGGAAGACTGGTGGAAATTGCCAACTGTTTAAATTAATATTGGCACAGGTGAAATCAGGTAATACACGTGGAATATTCTCGGTAAAACCGCCACCGGTAATGTGCGAAATGGCGTGAATATCAAATTGCTCAAGCAGCTTTAAAATCGTTTTGACATAAATACGTGTTGGTGTCAGTAGTGTTTTACCTAAAGTGCTCTCTTGAAACGGCATATTTAAATCAGCATTAACGTGGGCAATTACCTTACGCACCAATGAGTAACCATTGGAGTGTACACCAGATGAAGCAATGGCAATTAGTGCATCATTTGCTTGAACCTTGCTGCTTGAAATAATTTTATCTTTCTCAACAATACCAACGCAAAATCCGGCAAGATCATATTCCTCACCTTGGTACATGCCTGGCATTTCAGCGGTCTCCCCTCCGACAAGAGCAGCCCCTGATTGGCGACAGCCCTCAGCAATGCCGGATATTACATCAGCCGCTTGATTAGCATTAAGCTTGCCAGTGGCATAATAATCAAGGAAAAATAATGGTTCAGCGCCGCCAACAATAAGATCATTAACACACATCGCAACCAAATCAATACCGATAGTTGTATGATTGTTTAATTCAAAAGCAAGTTTTAACTTGGTGCCCACACCATCAGTACCTGAGACGAGCACGGGATTTTTATAACGATCCAAAGGGATTTCAAACAAAGCACCAAAACCACCTAATCCGCCTAACACTTCTTTGCGCATGGTTGATTTAGCTAAGGGTTGAATTTTCTCGACAAGCAGGTTGCCTTCATCGATGCTAACACCAGCATCCTGATAACTTAATGATTGATCACTCATGACTATGCGTAACTATTAACCGCTGCAGTGCGCAAAGTATAAAATACTTGCCGGCAAAAGTCGCCTAATTCTTCACTGGTTTTTCATTATCAGCGGCAATGAATTTTTTGTTTTTGATATAAATTGTGCGCAAAACACGTGCGATGGTTTGTTTATTTTGATCATAGATCTCGATCTCTTTTTTAAAGTAGATCTTGCCATTAACAGCGGTTTGCTGTTTGATTTGATCGATATCCTCATCACTTAAACGAAACTCACAATAAACCGTTGTTTTGCCAGGGGCGATGTACTTTATCGAAGATTCTTTATCCCAGATAATGTAGTCATGCCCTAAGATATGACTCAACATCAATGGGTAAAAGGCATCGGTCATGGCAAATAATGAGCCACCAAAGTGCGTGCCAAAATAATTACGATTATGCCACTTAAGCGGCATCGCAACCTTGATATAACGATAATCTTTGGCAATATGTAAGGTCCTAATCCCCGCACCGCGATAAGGGCGATAGCGATTCATAATAAATTTCACAACACCAACGGGTACTTGTCTTAAGAATTTACGTGCTTTATGCCGCATACAACAATCCATTTTTTATTAAGAGATGGAAGTTATTTGTAACTGC
>JAQCCA010000154.1 GCA_027621155.1 Pseudomonadota bacterium
GGCTTATGGCATTAACCATTGCTGCCTTACAGATCTTTCTTGATCGCGGTAATAACGACGGTTGGCTATCATCACACTTCATTCTTGCCATGTTACTCTTTTGGGTTATTACGGGTCTAATTTTTATTATTCGCGGATGGTTTAATCCTAAGAATATCTTAAACCTTCATTTATTTAAAGATCGCAATTATGCGGCATCCTGTATGTTATTAGTCTTTTACACTGCAGGTATATTTGGTCTTATGACCGTACAACCACTAGTAATGCAGGGGTTTATGAACTACTCTGCGTCGCTCTCAGGTGAATTAATGATGCCTCGCGGTCTTGCTGCAGCAGCAGCGATGATGTTGATCGCTCCCTTAGCAAAACGCATTGATTTACGCATTATCATTTTATTAGGCATTATTTTTACCGCTTATGGCAACTATCTATATGGTCAGATTCCGCTAATGAGTGACCCATGGAATTTAATATATCCTGGCATTATCCAAGGTATTGGCATGGGTTTTTTCTTTGTGCCCGTGTCAACAATGGCTTTGCAAACCTTACGCCCTCAAGATCTCGCCGAAGGCAGTGGTATGTTTAGTTTCTTTAGAAATTTAGGTACATCCGTTGGCACATCTGTAATGATTACCGTACTCAGCCAGCAAGCGCAAGTCGCTTGGAATAATATGATCAAACATATTAATCCCGCTAACCCAAATTACCAAACATGGTTGCAAAATACCGGCTGGCACACGCAAGACCCAACGACATTAGGCGTTGTCGCGCAAACGATTAATACTCAAGCGAATATTATTGCCTTTAATGATGTTGCTTATTTATCTTATCTATTGCTCGTCATTTCAATTCCATTTATTTTGCTACTAAGCAAGCCAGCTAATACAGGACTTAGCATGGAGCATTAATGCTATCTTTGATTATCATTAAAGAGTAGTAACCGTTCCCTGAGCGAAGTCGAAGGGAAATTTAGTGGCAGTAAACGGCTTAGACTAACGCTCAGCCAACGCTCACGCAGTAAAGCTCTGAGGAAATATAATCATTGCTTACTTTTTCAAAGGAAACATCACAAATCCAGCTTTGACATTGGTCAAGATCAGCAAGATGAGACTTAAAAAAAGCGGTAGCAGCAGCACTAAAAAAGCACCCGTAAAAACGCTTTGGTTATGAATCTCTTTTAAATCACCCCCGTTTATCCACATACTGACATAATCAACTAGATGCTGAAAAAGTGCAGCTGACAAGCCAATCGTCATATTGACCACTGCTAGGACAGTACCATGCACTTTACTTGGGAAAATGTCATCGACAATAGCAAAGGCTAGTAGCATGCTTGAGACAAAAAATCCAAGTAAAAAATAAAGCACATAAAGCATGCTGATACTAAAAACATCAGGCAGTAATACAATCAGACTAAAGACAATAATCGTCATGACATTCGTGATAACCATCCACGCTTTTTTTGAATTTGCCAGACGAGCAATGATGCCATGCGTGGGACCGCCCACGGCAATACCAATAAAAATCATTGCACTGATCGATGCTGCAGTCGTTGCATCAAACCAATAGGTATATTGTAAAAACACCACATCATAAAGCTCTGAGAAAGCATTAACTACAGTACCGACCATAATGCCGGCATAAATGGCAATCATCCATAAATTTTTAGACCTTAGTACATATAAATGCGCTCTTGAGAGTTTTCTTGAGATTGCTTTATGCGTTACAAACTCACGTGGTCGCACACAAAGATAAATCACCAATGAGAACATCACACCAATATAGCCAATCAGCCACAATGCACCTTCCCAAGTAAGCTTTTCAATCCAATAAGATAGTAGTACCTGACCAAAGATACCACCTAACACCCCGATCGTATTTGTTAAACCGACTGCAATCGGGAAAACATTATTCGGTAGTACATCAGACGCTACTTTAAGAGCACCTAAAAAAGCAAATGCTGAGCCAATTGCAATTAGAATTCGCCCGATCCACATCATGCTAAGGGATTGATCCCAGATAAATACCAAAATCCCAAGACTCATGACAAGACAGGATAATGATAATGTCCATTTACAACCAAAGCGATCAAGCATAAGTCCCGCAGGAATTTGGGCAATCGCATAAATTGGGAAATAAATTGCCATCACAGAGACTACTTGATTGATATCCAAGTTAAGTGAATGTGCAATTGGTGCCAGAAGCACACTAGGTGCGGTATGCTGGAAATAATCCAGCGCATAGAATATTGCTGCAATCAACCATATAAGCCATGCAACAGTCAGTGTTCTTGCTTTCATTAGCCCTCCATTTTGAGACTACCTTAATAGTTCCAATACTTTGTGTTTTGCCGCACTGAAGTCAGTTTTGCCTGAACCTAACTTTGGAATGGCATCAACTTGGAAATAGTTTTGTGGTTTCAATAAATTATTTATCTTAGCACTATTAACTTGCTGTTTAATATCACCCGCCTCCATTGCCATGGTATATAAAAGCGATATACATTCACCTTTTTTCTGATCTGATGTTGCCACCGCCAGTATTTCACTTTCTTCGTTATCGGCCCCTAACAACATCATAATTTCTTCTTCAACCGCAGATAAACTGACCATTTCGCCACCCAATTTCGCAAAACGTGAGTAGCGATCCAAAATCGTCAAATAGCCCTCTTCATCAAGCATCCCTTTGTCACCTGTTTGATACCAGCGAATGCGATGACGTTTAAAAATAACCTCTGCTGTTTTTTGTGGATTATGTAAGTAACCTTCCATGACATTAACCCCACCAAAGGTAATCATACCCGCCTCGCCAATCGGCAACTCTTCTTTTGACTCAGGATCAATAATCATAAAGCGTCCACCAGGTACTGAACTACCAACAGTACCAATCTTATTATTGAGCTTATCGCCTTCATTTGGTTGATTGACACTTGCCACGGGGCTTAACTCAGTTGTGCCGTACCCTTCGTAAATAATCTTGTCAAACTTTTTCTCAAACATGGCTCTGACTTCAGGTAAAAGCTTTTCAGCACCTGCAACAACAAAATTTAGCGATGAGAATTGTTCGGCTGTCAACTGACGTGCTTTTGAGTAAATCCTAAAGAATGTTGATGTGCCACATAGAATCGTGGGTTTATATTTATCTGCCAACTCACCCAACATCGCGGCATCTGTAGGATCTGGGTGACAAACCATAAACACGCCTTCAAGCAAAGGTAAAATCGTTGTCGCTGTTAAACCAAAAGCATGGAAGATTGGCAAAATACTTAAAATGGAATCATCCGATTTAGCACCCAAGATAATCATCGATTGCTTAACATTGCCTAGAATATTTTTGTGACTTAACACGACACCTTTAGGTTTGCCCTCACTGCCACTACTAAACAAAATCGCTGCGGTGTGATCCGTTGCCACGCGTGTAACATAGTGATTAATCAACTGTTCAGCCGAGGATAGTTTTACATGCAATAAAGTCTTCAATAAAGTAAATTTATCTAGTTGCTGACGCATGTCTTCTAAAAGAATAATTTTTGAGTTACTAAATACTTCCTCTAAGAAAAAGCCTTTTTTCTTTAGCTGCTCAATAAAGCGCCCTGAGGTAATAATCGTTTTGATATTGGACTCAGAAATAGCCGCATCAAGTGCTGATTTAGACGCTGTATAGTTTAAATTCACCAGTGTTTTACCAAGTACAAAGCCACTCATTAATGCCATTGCCCCACCAACACTCGGAGGCAAGCAGATACCGACACGCTCCTGTTCACGTAAAATTGGTTCAAGTAATTTTGATAGCGCAAGCGTTGCAACCAATAAACGCTCAGAACTTAATTCAACACCTGTTGAATCGGCAATGACTTTTTTACCCTTACGTGCCTTTGCTTGCTTAATCCAAACCTCTGGAATCGATGGCATCAATGAGATGTAACGCTCCCAGGCATAAATATTTTTCTCTGCTAAAAGATCCGATAACTCTTTTTTAGTCAGCGCGATACCAATTGGCTCAAAGAAGCTTAAATGCAGCCACTGCGGTACATTACGCCCACGCGTATATTTAATGCATTCAAAGCCACACACCTGCATGGGAATAATTTCATTGTTGAGCCTTACCACATCCGTATAAAGCTCTTGAGATACCAAAAGCACCCCTTCTTTATTCCATGAGGTCAAAAAGGATTGTGAAATAATCGTAACACCCGTTCTTTTTAACAAAAAATCCACTAACTTTGACGGCGAGTTTTGACATTCCATGACCACTGTTACTGTTTGTCGCGCAATTCTCTGCAATAAAACCGCTAGAAATAAATTAACATTATTACTAATGACCACTGCCGGTTTGAAATTCGGCACATAGTTGACATGATGGAAGTTACACATATAACGCTGGCGCTCTTTTAACTGCATAACGGCAATTAAGGTTTTATTTGGCCAAATATACAACGAACCAAAAACAACTATAACAAATAGAGCAACAAGCCCTAATAATATCAACATTAGCAACACCTCATCATCGGCGATTTTCCATTTATCTGCGCAGAGTATAGTAAAAAAATTGCCTTAAAAAGTCCAATAGTCATTTTAATCCTCATGATTTAGCTAAAACTGCAAGACATAGATATAAATATCACATTTTCAGATACTTATAATCGTTAATTTTAAATGTTACTGAATGTAAATTGATCGCACTGTAAAGTATCAAGATTAGAATACCTACCCCTCAATTAATAGGGAATTATACAGATTATTAACATAATACAGGATAATTAAATGAGATATAAAGGCAAAAAGTTTTGGTCTTATACATTAAGTATAGCTTTTACAACAGCTCTGATACTAACAGCTGGCTGTTCGCAAAAGTCACCCACTAGTCAACAGATAGATCAACTATCGCTGCAAAGCACCATGGCAATTCCAAGCACGGTTAAGCCCAATTCAGAAGTTTTGCTTAATTTCAAATTAGATGATGAAACCAAAGCATTACAAATTGGTGCCGTAGGTAATACAGGTTATCAATACCAGATCAGCAAAATCACCTTAAATGGATTGAAACTTAGCACACAATCAGCCGATGATAGCTGCATTAATGCTGATGGTAGCTATGCCAGTTTTGATGGCAATACTGGCTGTGAGCTTGCTTTAACTGCTGATGTTGCTAGCACTGCTACCACCGCATCACTTGAAATTGTCTTAAACTCAGGACAGGTGATTGATAAAACGATTAACTTTACCGTTGAAAATCCACTTTATCCGACACTAGGCAGGCTTTTAGTCAATGGTTTAAATCCAAATACAAACACCATTTTTACCCATAATGATTTTGGTGTTTTTGTCTTTAACCTCAATGCCTTTGCCTTGAATAATCTTGTGTTATCCGATAATCAAAATAAACCCGTTGGCTCTTTAAAAGAGCTTGCATCATATACAATGGGATTTATTAAACCAAATACCGCGTTTAATCACCCACCTTTATTAAATGCATCTAATACAACAAACAACATTCTCTATCTTGACGCTGCTAACCTTGCAAACACGATTCAGGTGACTGAAGTTTTAGCACAAAATCCTTATCCGCAGTACCAGCAGAATCTCTACATTCAGAAACCAAATCAAGATTATAAGCTATCCTTGACACCTGTGACTGATATGACCATCAACACAGCAAGTTTAGTATTACCTCAAGATGTAAATATCAAAGGCAATAATCCTTTTGTCAATGGTGCAACTCTTAACAAAGGATCTACCTACACCTTAACTTTAAATGCACAACAAGATGCATACATAGCCAATCAAAAAGCTCCTAAGCTCCTTATCAGCTACACAGACAGTGATAAGAGCACGCACTATATTCAGGATAATATGTAACTACCCAGCAGGTTAGATTTTGATAAATCGTAATTTTTGGCAATTTTTCTCGATTTAATGTTTTCATTTGCCAATAAAT
>JAQCCA010000155.1 GCA_027621155.1 Pseudomonadota bacterium
TTGTTAAATAGCCTATCAATGCGAGCGTTACCTGATGATTTGGCAAATCTCTATAAAGATGTTCAAAGAGTAACAACCGTCAGTCGATGTGATGCATTTGAGGATTATTATTCTAATCATATTCTGCATCGAGTCGATGTGGCAGGTTGTATTCCAACCATCACAATTGCTTTGAGCAAAAGACCGATAATTAAACAATTTAATGACCGCTTAGATGTTATAGAGTTTGAACCACAAACTGCTTTTGCCAGTGATGGGCTAGGTCGATTAAATACATTCATGCGAACAATTGGCGGATATGAGCCAACCATTAGAGGATTAAGCAAGCCTAATAAGGCAAGAATAGAGCGTAGAAAACTCATGCGAACACTCATTGCAAACCTAGAGATTTCGGTCAAAATTATTTTTGGTGATCAGCGTGATTTAACTAAGGCTGATATAGGTCAGATATTCAGTGATATTAACTTTACACAAACGAAAGTTATGCCACGTCACGCCATGCGTTTGAACTCTACCGACCCTATTATCAACTGGGCTAGAGCGATCGCAAAAATGCCAGTGATTAAAGACAATGGCGGCATGACTGAACATAAAAACTTTGTAACAAAAAATGAAAAGCATATTACGACATTAAGTATTATCACAAGATATTGCCGTGGTTTCATTGGCGGTGATTATTTACAACGCAAATCCACCGCATCACTGACACTTAAAGATGGTCGCGAGCTAACAAAAGAAGAGTTTGAACGTAAATCTTTTCTAGGTTCATTGTTTTTAGAGCAGTGGGCTACCTATCAGGGCGAGCGTTTCTATAAAGATAAAACAGGCTACCAGACTGGCTCGATGTTTATTCAGGCGCTAGGTTTGGTTGGTTACACCATTATCTACAAAAATGAATTAGCTAAAACTGATGGTGAAATATTAGATGAGCTTGATCGCTGCGCGAAAGTGTTGGCTGATTTAAGTTATGCAAAAAACGCACCTCACTGGGAACGTTGTCGCGTGATGACTAAAAGAGAGAATGGCTTTTTTAACTCAACGCAAGGTGGTAGTGGTTTTAGAGTCGGTTTAGCCGATTACTTCTGTAAGATAGTGGGTTATAACCTTGTTATTTAAGGTGTTGGTGATGATTCCTATACTTTGCCGATTTGTCCACAATCTACAAAGTAGCTTAGATTTGAGATGTCCTATTTTTACACGTATCCGGGCTTAGTCGTGATCGTTATTTATTAGCACTATCTATTTTCTACCACACATTTCAAAAGAGCGTTATTTAGTCAGACTAGCCCAGAGCGCAAGTTCCGGAGCATCAGTAAGATAAGCATTATATTAGAGAGGATTTATTATGTTACGCGTCAAACTCTTAAAAGGCAGTACACAACGGATTAGTAATTATTATTTGAATGAAGAAAAGCACTTAGGCATTGATGATAAGGTGACGATGAGCATTGATTCAGCCAAACAAATGTCAATGCATTTTGACGGTGATATAGACAATAGTTTAAGTATTGACAAGATCAGTCAGTATGTTTTAGCTGAATCAGGCTGTCTTAAGAATGAATGGTACGGCTCATTAGCTAATGAGCTTGGATTGACGCAAAAACCATTATTACAAGCAGATTTAACCGCAGCGCTTGAAGGCTCGATCAATGGTGTTCATGTGCAAAGACGCACTGATGGCACAAGAAGACCGGGCTATGATTTCATGGTGTCAATGCCAAAAGGCATGTCAATTATGGCTTGCGTATTTGGCGATAAGCGCATAGATGATTTACATGTCAAATCAGTTAAAAAAATGTTAGATGTTGCCAGTGATATGATTGTGGCATATCGCACAAAAAACCAAGACACAGGTGCTGTTGATCATGTTAAGACAAATAATGTGATGTACGCACTGATTCATCATGCCACTTCAAGAGCGTTAGACCCGCAAAGACATACGCATGTTATTTTTCCAAACATGGCGGTGGTTGATGGCAAGGCACGTGCCGTTAATATTGACACGATGTATGACTATGATTTGTATTTGTACCTTGGGCATATCTATCAGGCAGAAATGAACAAAGGCGCTCAGGAATTAGGTTATAACACACACAAGATTCCAGTTGAGGGAAAACAAAACGAGTTCATGTATGACATTAGCGATATACCCAGTCAAGTAATACAAAAGTTTTCAAAAAGACGTGAGCAACTATTAGAAGCCGCCAAAGAGTATGGGCTTCCTGCTACCTCATCTAAAGATATTGCAGCTTTGGTCTCACGAGACCCTAAAAACTATCAATCGATGTCAAAAATACAAACACTCTGGGAGAATGCATTTCGTGAGCTTGAAAAAAACAATGTCTTTAATGGTCACAACCTGTTAAGTACAGCGCTTCAAAATGTTAGCGAACAATCTCAGTATAATAGTGAGCAAAATAATTATGATCATACTCATAAGCACAACAGTGAATCAAAAGAAAAAACACAACCAAACGATATAATCCAGTCTATAGGCAACACAGCCGATAATAATATCGCATCAACATTGATTGATAATACGATTGAGCATTTTGCGAAATTCCAAACGAAAATTGATTATCACGATGTACTCAACAAGGCGTTATTTGAATTTTTACCCGAATCTAAAGAATCTAGCATAAGCTTTAGCCAGTTAAAGAGCGCGTTAGATCAAAAAATTAAGAGCGGCTTACTGATTCCTTTAGATAAAGATGCGACTAAATTCACTACAAAATCAATGATTGAATCGGAGAAGCAATTAATTGATAGCCTTAAAATTAGAGTTCAGGGATTATCAACTGAGGTAAAAGATCGCCATGTTCGAGCATGTGAATTAACACTTGATAATGAGCAAGTAGTGCGTTCTGTCTTTTCATCATCTAAGCAAAACATGGTTATTAACACACGAGGTGCCAATTATGAGGCAATTGCTTCACTCATTCATATTGGCGAAAACAGTGGTAAAAGTGTTCACGTCCTGTCACCGAATAGCTATCAAATGCGCGATAACAATCAGAATATTAAACGCAAGTCACTTAACCTTTTTCAATGGGTGAGAAATCAATTTAAAGATAATCATAGCCAGATGCTTGGCAAATTCCTGCATGACCAGAAAAAACATAACAACCTAAGCAAAAACGATATTGTCGTTGTTGATCAGGCAAGCAAACTTTCTATTGAAACCAAACAGCAATTGCTGAATGTTACTCAACAAGGAAAGGCTAAGGTTATTTTCATCAATAATGACCATCAAAGTGGTTATACCGCAGGTAATGCACTGGAGACTTTAGCGTTAGGTGGGGTTGAATCCTACAACTGGAGCAAAGAACACATTGAAAATGTTGATTATGAGTTGGTGCAAATTGACAAGGACGAGTTTAAAAGCAAGTCGTTTGAAATAGATATTAATACCAATAGCCTTATTGTCACCTCAAGTGCAAAAGAAGCGGAAAGCCTTAATCTCAATGCACGAAATACATTGGTTGCACAGGGTGCCATTGATCGAGTAGGCAAAACATACGCTATGAAAAAGGCAGTGTTTTTGTCGCCCGCTCAACTTATTTCAAGCGCCAGTTACAAAAAAGGTTACGAGTTAGTGATCACCAATAGTTTAGGTAAGCGCTACCATTACACGGTGCATGATGTCTCAAGAAAAGACAATACACTGATATTAAAGAATGAAAAAGGCATCGAAAGTAAGTTCAATCCAGACAAGAGTGATTACAAAAGCATCTTTGTCTCTACAGTTGAGAATATCCATCTCGCTAAAGGTGATCGGTTAATCAATCAAAATAGCAACGATTTTGCTGAACTTAAAGCAGGAATGACCTATCGCGTTGAAAGTTCTGCTGACAACTATATTGTCCTTAAAGATAGCAATAATGACAAAGTAACATTAACACCAAAGCAACTGAAACATACTGGTCTGAAATACGATTATGCCAGAACCTTAGATTATGTGACAGGCAAAGAACAAAGATCAATCGTAGGTGTGTTTAGAAGCTATGCGCTTAAAAAAGAAAACTTTGAGGCATTGCAAAACAAGCTAGGCAAGCAGGATAATCTAACAATATATACAGATGATGTTACTACATTGGAAAAGTCGTTATTAAGATCAAGCATAAAATCATCTGCTATTCATAGTGTATTAGATGCAAGTAACGAGTCATCTCAGGTGACAAAGCAACTGAATCAATCAGGTATAGATCAATTGAAAGGGAATTTGTCACACGCCATAGACAAATTAAATGTGTCGTATAACAAAGATGTTTTAACTAAATCACTTGATCATGCCATAGAATTATTGTCAGACAGAGAAACGGCATTTACTGAAAACGAGTTATTTCAGGAAGCACTATCGTATGCACAATCTAACCATAATATAGCATTGACTTATGATGATTTAATCAAGGCGATGAAAGCGCATGATGAATTAATACAAGGCGTTAACCCAACTTTATGGACAACAAAACAGGCAGTAGAAACTGAAAAATATGTATTATCAACGCTCAAGAATGGCAAAGGCAAAGTTGCACCACTATTGACTGACAAGCAGATTCTATCGAGCTTAAACGATGACAAAAATAAGCATTTAACACAAGGACAGCGCAATGCAATTTCACTAATTGCTACCACCAAAGATCGTTATGTTCAGATCAACGGCTATGCTGGTGTTGGTAAATCTACCATGCTTGAAGTATTGCAAGAAAGTGTCGTTAACCACATTAAATCAATGGCTAATGACCATCAAGAGCCAATAGAATTTGTAGGTCTTGCACCAACCAATAGCGCAGTAAAAGCGCTTCAAGAAAAGAACATTAACGCACAAACCTTGCAAAGCTTTTTATATGCTCATAAAGACAAAAAAGACAGTGACTTGTCAAATGTCGTATTACTCATTGATGAAAGTTCAATGATTTCAAATAAAGATTTTAAGTTGCTAACTGAGATTGTTGAGCAAAAACATGCAAGAGTAAGCTTTATAGGCGATGTGTTACAACAGGAAAGTCCAAGTTCAGGCGCTATGTTGCGCTTAATAGATCATTGCAAGACGCTCGATAAAGTCACCATTGATGACATTGTAAGACAGCAAGATGAAAAATCACTGGAAGCCGTTAAGCACTTATACAAAGGTGATATTGAAAGATCAAACGATGCATTCAATGATCAAGCGTCAATTAATACTATTGAATATAGAGATGAGACAAAGAAAGCCCGGGAAATTAAAACAAACATTGTAGAGATTAATGATATTGATCAGATGCTTAAAGCTATTGCCAATGAATACTTGTCACGCACAGATGAATGCAGAAATGACACACTTATTATTGTTAACTCTCATAATGAAAGAGAAACAATCACAAACGCGATACGCCACGGATTAAAAGCAGAAAACACCTTAAAAGAGCAAGTAGTTATTGATCGCCTAATCAATAAGAATATGCAGCCATCTCAAATGAAAAACATGAGTATATATAAAGAGAATCAGGTATTCCAGCTAGGTAATCATTATTATCGAATAGAAAAAGTAGACGAAAAAAACAAAAACATAGAGCTAAGTTCTTTAGAAAAAATCGAAAAGAATAAAGAAAATAAAAAGATAATTACGCCAGAGAACATGAATCACCAGTTTAATGGTTTGTTTGACAGCATTAAATCAGATATAGCCGTTAATGACAAAATCATGATAAAAACATCAGATAAGTCATTGGGTATTATGGCGAAAGATACCTTTGAAGTTAAATCTGTGATGCCAAATGGTGCTTTTGTTATTGACGTAAAAGGCAAGGAAATAACCATTCACCCCGAAGATATGAAGAATAAGCTATGGGATTACGCTTACACAACAACAACGCTCAGTGCACAGGGTCTCACTTACAAATTCAGCATTATTGC
>JAQCCA010000156.1 GCA_027621155.1 Pseudomonadota bacterium
ATACCATTGCAGGTGTCTTTAATGGCAAAATCCCACAGTTCAATTAACAAGCTGCTGGGCAGTTACATATTCAGTTTAACAAAATCATGTCACACATTGAGGAATTTTAACATATGCTTATTTTTAAAACCAAAGCATAAAGCGCTGTGCTTAAAAAGCATATGTTAAACTTTTCCTATTTTTAGACCCATTTTTTAGATCATATTTTCAATGCAGTTTGAGTTACTCTAGTAGTACCAGTCATAATCGTTAATGAAGAAACACAGCTCATCGCAAATTTCTTCATCCGTCATATTTGTGGCTAAAAGCTCCTGCATGAAATTTCTGATATTTTTATTAGGCTTATGCTGGTAACCATATTCCCACTCTCGTATTGCTTTATGTGGGAAAATATCATTGCCAAGCGTATTGATAATATTTTGTGTAAAATCAATGGCCTTTTGCATATGCCTGATATCAATATACTCTTCTTTGGTATGTGGTTTGTAATAACCACAAGATAGATTCATACAAGATACCTCGACAATGCCTTGATCAGACAAGGTAACAACATCTGTTAAACCACCAAGTTGTGATGTATAACCATAGTTCTTTGCAATATCCTCAACAGCGTTGATAAAATCATCACTGGCCATAATCGTGCCAGCGCCATTAAAAATAATATCCTCATGTCCTTTACGATCAAGCTGAATTAAGTAGCTTGCATTCAGATAATCACTGTCTGCATGGTTTGAACCAATGCAGCCAACTTCCTCATCTTTAAAGAGTGCAACGCCTATATTGAGTTGATCAAAAAGTTGCAGTGCTGCAAACACCCCAACACCATCATCAGCACCTAGGTTACATGGTTTCCCATGACGTGTACTACTGATAATTTTTGCGTAAGGATCAACAACGATCTGTTTAGCAGTCGCTTGTTCATCCACGGTGTCGATATGTGCCACAAGATAGGGCTTCTGCTGACGAAAATCACGATTAAGGTAGAGATTACCATATTCATCTTGATGAGCGTATTTGCCATAGAGTTGCTTGATATATGTTGCCTTGGTATTTTGATTGCCAAGACTTAGGATATTGAATAAGCGCTGTAAATGTTTCATGGGTGCGCTCCTTCAATACACTTTGGACATATATCACCGCAGTCAAAACGATAAATTTCATCTGTGTGAACATAGTTATTACACTCATCACAACACACATAATCGTTATCTAGACAATCTTGACAGATATAACAATCACCTTGAACAGGTGTGATTTTATCCCGATGCACATCCTCATCACATTGATCACAGCTGGTATAATACTCATCAAAGCAATAATCACATACATCCATATGATCTATATATCTGATACGATCACTTGGGTAATGTGTGTCACATCGCTCACAATATCCTAAGTTGTTGTGATAACCACCGGTAGAGGTAAGCTCTGCATCATGGTTGCTATCATTAAAACAATTGAGCTCGCCATTATATGTATTGAGGTACTTAAACGTATCCATATACGGATAATGATGGTATTCCTCTTGCTTTAATGTGACTGTTTGACACACAGAAGACAGGGTGAGACCGTTACAGATCCAAGATTCTGGCGTATCCATATTGTTATTGCTTTTGTAGTACATGCCATTTTTTTGGGCATAGGCTGCAATTGCCTCTTCAATATAAGATGACGTGCCATAGCGTCGATCACAACACGTTACGCCGCTATCGACTTTCCAGGTGATTGCTCGTCCTACCAACTGACCCTCTTTATCCTTGGCAACAAGACAACCAATGGCAGGCTCGTTGTCATAGATTTCAAACCAGCCTTTATTACAGCCTTGCATACACGAGGAACCCAGTGAGCCACCATCAGGTTTTGGTAAAGCATAAATTGCTGCAATGCCTTCACTGATATGGCTTATTGAGATATTCGGTGTATTGAAGTGTTGTTCAAGCTTAACAATCATGCTTTCAGGTATTATTACACCTGTTGCAGTTAAGGCTCTTCTAACTGTTGTTTGTACTGCAAAACTGCTCCTTAACTCCCTAGAGCCAACATTATATGGATCCGATAGTTCCCAAAAGATGGGTAGACTATTGGGTATCGCTGATGGGAGATTAAACCGATTTAAGCGAGCAATTGGAATATAGGCTAATCTGTTTTGATCACCATTTAGTCCCAAAAAAGCCCCCTTGCGATCGATTGCATTCTTGTTATCAAATGCAAGGTCCTCGCCATTGAAGTTAGGATCAAAATGTCTTAACAAATTAAAAAACTCACTGGATACTGCATTAATTATCTCAGGTAATTTCGATGGTTTATGATCTGTATTTTGTGACATGGTATTCTCCTTATGTCATAAAACAGGGAGAATACCCCCTACAGGGAATGTTCTCCCTGTAGGGTTATCACGTCAATAAGACGCATTTATTTCACATGACATAAGAAAAATATTGCAAATAAATCATATCGCCATATAATTAACTTACATTCTCCTTATGGATGTGGGTTACAAAGCAGTTGAGCGGATAAACTAAACTGCTTTGTGATACTTTCTAATTTACTTCCGTATCATCTTTATTGAAACTTGCCACAAAGTGGTTAATTTCATTAATGTCAGACAAAGGCTTTGGTTTCCAATTAAGATCAATTAGAACGCCTGGGATTTCTCTGAGCTCGTCAATACTAAAGTAGCCAAGCTCAGTATCGTGACCAGAAACAAGTGCAAATACTTGTAACTGATCATCACAGATATCTTTTTCGATCACATACCAGTGCCATCCATTGGGATGATAGTAGTGCAACCAGGCAACTTGATCGGGTATCTTTTGACTTTCCGTTTGGTAGGTCTCTGGGCACGTCTCTAACGCTTCTTTCAAGCTATCAAGTTGAGGTTGATACTTGGCGATATTATCGTAGATAAGCGTTGCTGCCTGATATTTGGGAATAAAATAAAAAGCTTTATTTTTATTAATTGTCATTTTGTCATCTCCTTAAGGTTGGGTTTACTAATTTTTTAACCCTTTAAGGGGATGACAATCCCTTGAGGGATTAACATCCCCCAAGGGTTATTATTTATTAAAACATCTACGCAATCAGATACATAATCTTCTCAAATACGGTGTAATTGGGATGGGCTGAGTTTTGACATTCAGCATTTTTTCATAGGTATTTGGTTGCGTTGGTTCGTCATTCTTTATTTTTTTTATTTTTTTTACTTCTGCATGATCGGACAACAAAATCTTTGATGTACGTAATGCTAATGATTGACCTTGATGTTTATGTTTCATTGTATTTCTCCTTATGGTAAAAATTTAAAAATTACGATGTGGGAGAATAACAATGCTCCCAAGGGAGTAATGCTTCTCCCTTGGGATGATAATTGTGTGATTAAAGATGTGCTTGCAGTATGATCGCAGCGGCAATAGATAGACCTGCAATTAAAATAGAAACGATGACATTTCTATTTTCTCTGGTGAGTCTTTTTTCCATGGCGACACTGTTATCGGTCATACGCTTTTCAACTGCATGGCTAAATGCTGTCATCCGTTTTTCAACAGACTCCAAATGTTTATCATGCTGTTTGAGCACTTCTTTCATTGCATCAGTTAACATAGAATCGACCTCATGTTTAGCATAAACATTTTCAATCTTTACATTGGCGATAATATCAACTAACTGTCGCGATTTCTCGTGCGGTAGGTCAATATGTATCAATGCTTCATATAAAGATAGTCTATCATATTTAAGTTGCATACGTTCTCCTTTTGTTATGGATTAGACAACAGCCAGAGAACATTTGCCCAGCGGACAAAAGCCCGCTGGCTAATACAATGATCACACAATAATTAATGTGTGACATTCAATTGTTAAACATCACGACTATACCTAAACAGGGTATAGGCATCATCAATAGCACTTTATAGTTACTCCAGTTATTTACGCTGGATCTTCACTACAAAACACATAAGCTACTCAAGCAATGCAAGGTCTTCACTTATATGATTTACTACCGTTATTTTCAAAGACTTAAGTTATGATGCATACTGTATATTCGTTAGTTTCATATACAGCACCTTAAATCTTCCCATTCATACATACGACTACTGAGTTCATCGCAGCTACAACCAAAGCTTTTCATGTATAAGTGGATTGGTATATATGGTTGTCATCGACTCGATCATAGCAAATCAAACCGATCGGAGTGAAGAGGAAAAAGCCAAAAAAATGAAAGTTTTTATTCGCTGCAATTTGCCTTTTCATTTCTTAGATTACTAATCGATGTTAATGGCACATCCATTACTTTAGCAATGACAGATAATGGTACGCCAATTTTTGACATTGCAATCGCTTCCTGTAATTTCTGTTCATCAGTTAATCCGTGATTTGCGTCCATTGCATTGCTCCTTGTTTTAGGTTTAATTTAAACTCAAAAAATCATGTTATCGTATTGGCTCCCAGCGTTCTACTTTAAGCTCAATATCTTTGTGATAGCCAGATTCAGTTTTTAGCATCTCTATCCAATCTACAATAGCTTCATGCAAAGCCATTGTTTCTTTCGCCTCAGCAAGATTACTTAATCCTACTTTGATGGCGCAACGCTCAATATAAATATTGGCATCATTTGGTTTTGAGAATTTGCAGTTGAGATGGCACAACCAGGCTTTAATTTTTCCTGACTTGTTACGCGTCTTTGCTTTCTTCTTGGTTGCCAACAATATTAACCTAATTAATCTACAAAGCTATATTATATATGAGTTTATCTGAAATGAGTATGCTTAATCATTTTTGCTAAAAAATCATTGATAGCTAAAAGTTATTTCCCGTTTTGCGACCACGATTGTGGTGAAGAAAACGGAAAAGCTGTGCTAGTTCAAGGATTCAGTTTTTATAGTGTTTAACTGTATTCAGACCATTCTTCTAAGAGAGGCACACTTTCCAGTTCTTCATTCTGTTGTTGTAATTCTTTTAGTGAGTGCCCCGTTTTTTCGAGATATCTATCCATCACATCTTTACAAGTCATTTTGTCGTCACCTTTCTCAATGATCCTAAGAAAATCAACGACTAGCTTATCACATTGACGCCTTTCTTCCATTGTCCTGAAAGTGTTTGCAATATATTCATCAAGGTGACTAAAATCATCGCCTGTTAATGCAGTTGGTCTTAAGTATGATGCCATTTCTTCAATCCAGTCATACATAAATTCATCAGCACGCTCTTTTTTAGTTGAGTCTTTCATGCGTTTGTTTAAAGAATCAATATATTGTTGGCGTATTTCTTTGGCAAATCCGAATAACTTCTTCAAAGATACGTAGCATGCATGAACATCACCATTGTATCCAACGTAGGATATAGAATACTTATCAGGCTCTGCTTTACTGGTAAAGAGTTTGATTGGCCTTGTCCCGTAGATACTAGCCACGCCAAAAAATATAGGCTTTAAATCAATAAGCCAATCTATCGAAAAAGGCATCGCTTCAGAATGTGTTATTTCATCATCATCGTTATCAACGAGCTCTTCTTTCGATAAGGAAAATTCAAAAAATGAAATGGTGCGCGCGATCATGCGAGGAGGCATGCCAACATGAAGGTCTTTGAAGTAATCAATGGCATGCACTTCGATTTGTTTTTTATAGTCGGTTGTTGACGTTTCCATATCGTAATTCAACATAGTATTAATGTTTATTAATGCTGTGTTTTTTTATCGATTTCATTTTTAAGCTTAAGTACAGTATCAAGATCAAGGCTAGTGTACTTGCCAACCATATCGATTGATAGTCCATCCACTAGCATGTTGCGTGCTGTTTCTTGAGCTTTTTGCATTTCACCTTTAAGGATGCCTTGTTTTTCCCACTGCTGTGCTACCGTCATAACATCACCTTCTAAATCTGGTTTACTGTC
>JAQCCA010000157.1 GCA_027621155.1 Pseudomonadota bacterium
AAGGGTGCCTTTTTTGTTTCTAGAATAAGACTTTTCAAACTCTCTTTTAACTAAAGACAATAAAATTAATGCTAGTTTTTTGCTTTAGATTGAAATGCAACAACCAATGCATGTACAATACGACGTTTACTACGTTAAAGATAATGTAACTTAATTCATGACTAATATAATTTTAAAAACACCTGAACAAATTGAGAAAATGCGTGTAGCAGGTCGTTTGGCGGCTGAAGTGCTAGAAATGATTGAACCATATGTTGTGCCCGGTGTGACAACAGCAGAACTCGATAAGATATGCCATGATTATATCGTTGATAAGCAACAAGCCATTCCAGCTTGCTTGAATTATCGAGGATTTCCAAAATCAGTATGCACATCGATTAACCATGTTGTGTGTCATGGTATTCCTGCAGAAAAGAAGCTTAAAGCGGGTGATATTATAAATATTGATGTGACGGTTATTAAAGATGGCTTTCATGGTGATACCAGTAAAATGTTCTTTGTTGGTGGACGTGAAAAAGCATCAATACTCGCGCAACGATTAACAGATGTGACTTATGAGTGTCTTGTTAAAGGGATTGAACAGGTCAAGCCTGGCAATCGCTTACATGATATCGCACAAGCGATTGAGAAGCATGCCAAGTCGCACAACTTCTCTGTGGTTGAAATGTTCTGCGGTCACGGTATCGGTCAAGGTTTTCATGAGGAGCCGCAAGTATTGCATTATGTCTCAAAGCAGGTGCATGAGCATAAATCTTTACAGACTGTTTTAAAGACTGGTATGACATTTACTATTGAGCCGATGATTAATGCCGGTAAAAAGCAAGTGACGGTATTGCGTGATGGCTGGACGGCTGTAACTAAAGATAAAAGTTTATCAGCACAATGGGAGCATACGTTAGCAGTGACTGAAAGTGGTGTTGAAATATTAACAAAACGCCACGATGAGATAATTTAGGATAGCCTATGTTAAGCCAATCTCAAGTTAATGAAGCATGTCATATGTTAAAACGTGACGGGCAGGAAGTTACGATTGCCAAAGTGCGTAAATTACTTGATAAGCATTATTCCTTTTTTGATGTGGCAGATAAGGTGCTTTTATATAAAGAAGATACTAAAAAAGCGGAAACAATTGCCAAGGAAGAGGTGGTGCAACCTCCTGAAAAAACAGTGCTAGGTTTAGGTTCTGTGATTGATAAGGTATTATTATCTTGCGCCTTGCGCGAACATAAAGAGGTTGCCATCAATCTTAAGGAAAAGTTGCAAGATTATATCGATCAAGAAATTAAAACAAAAATACATAAGTATGAACATGAGATAAAAAAAATACGCCAGAGAAATGATCATCTGGAGGTTAATTACTATGGATCGAAAGCAAGGTTTGAGCAGCTTATTCAAGAACATAAGTTGCTAAAAGAGCAAAACTATATGTTGCAGCAGCAACTACAAAAGGCGCAAGTAGTAAAAAATCACCGTGTTACTGAAGAAACTCAACAACAACGACCAGCGCAAATGAGAGATTATCAAACGCAAATGGGGCTATTAAAAGCAGATTGTTGTGCAACATATGATGTTCAAAAACAAAGTATTGTTGTGAAAATGCCACCAAAACATAAGCTGGAACGTGAGTTTCAAAAAGGCATGCGCAGTATGTACTTGCGTGCAAATGCGGTCTATGACTTTGCCACTAAATTTTGGTTTTTGGATCAGTTTGAAGCAAAGACGATTAATTTACTGGTACGTAATAATTTTGTCATTTCAAAAGAGCTTGCGTATGTCTTACAGAAGTTGCAAGGTTGAGTGTTAATTAAATCTTTTAAAACCTTGGGTAAGTGTTAAAATATTGACGTTTTTAAGAAGCTAAAAGGTGTGGGTATATGCCATTTGTGGTAACAGAAAGTTGTATTAAATGTAAATTTGGTGACTGTGTTGAGGTTTGTCCGGTAGATTGTTTTTACGAAGGTGAAAATATGCTGGTAATTAACCCTGATGAGTGTATTGATTGCGCACTGTGCGAGCCAGAATGTCCCGTCAATGCGATCTATTCAGAGGACGAGTTGCCAGAAGATCAGTTAGAATTTGTTGAGCTTAATCGTGAATTGTCACAAGAATGGGATAATATCACAGAGAAGTGTGATCCGCCTGAAGATGCAGACCAATGGCGTGACGTGAAAGACAAACGACAGTATCTCATTAAGTAATTGATTCTTTGTATGACAAAACAAATAAAAGCGATAGCACCAAAACTTATTATTCTTGATCGAGATGGTGTGATTAATGAAGATTCGGATGACTATATAAAATCAGCGGATGCGTGGCAGCCTATTCCTGGAAGTATTGAGGCGATTATTGAGCTTAAAGCAAAAAATATCCCTGTAGCAATAGCAACGAATCAATCAGGTATTGCGCGCGGACTTTTCGACCTTGCGACACTAATGAGCATGCATGATAAGTTATATAACCTATTAGCTGAAGACAAAGATGCCATTAAGCATATTGCCTATTGTCCGCATACACCGGATATGGATTGTGTCTGTCGCAAGCCGCAAACAGGCATGCTTGATGAGATCAGTGTGAAACTTAATATTGCACTAAATCCTATGGTATTTTTTGTCGGTGATAGTTTTAAAGATATCCAAGCGGCAAGAAAAGCGAATTGCACACCGATCTTGGTTAAAACTGGTAAGGGCTTAAGAACATTGACAAAGCATCAAAGTGAACTAGCGGGTGTAATGATATTTGATAATTTACAGCAGTTTGTGGAGGCTGTGATATGAATCTAATAAAAGGTTTATGGTATGGCATATTGTGGCTAAGGCAAATTATTTTTGTGGTTTATGTCTTAATATTGACCACCGTTTTAGCGACGTTGACAGTGATTCTAGGCATGTTAAGATTGCCGATAGCTGTGCGTTTAATTCCAGCAAAAGTGTGGTCAATCTTAACACGTTGGGGGCTTTTTATTTTCTTATGGCTACGCGTTAGAACGGAAGGTCGAGAAAACCTTTTAAAAGAGCCGTGTGTTTATGTGTGTAAACACCAATCCTCATGGGAAACCGTGGTATTCCATGGCTTGCTAAATAATGTGTGTTTTGTGTTAAAAGAAGAACTTCTAAGGATCCCTGTGTTTGGGCAAGGTCTAAAAGCTGTTGATAGTATTCCGATTAATCGCAAACAAAGCTTAAAATCCTTTAAAAAAGTACTACAAATGGGTAAAGAGCGTTTAAAGTCAGGTTTAAGTATTGTGATTTTTCCAGAAGGCACACGCGTGCCTGTTGGGCAATATCCGAAATTCCATAAAACGGCGATTACATTAGCTAAATCCAGTGGTGCGATGGTCGTGCCCGTGGCGCATAACTCAGGTAAGTTTTGGCCAAATAAGGCAGGTTTGATCAAGCCGGGTATCGTGACGCTGTCTTTTGGGCAAGCTGTTTCACCAAGTGATTTAGGTGTTGATGAGCTTAATGAATATTGTTACCAATGGATTAACGATAAAGTTAAAGCCATTGGTGGCTAAACATAGGAGTAAACAAATGAAGATTACAAAAGCGGTATTTCCAGTTGCCGGATTAGGGACGCGTTTCTTACCAGCAACTAAAGCCTCACCAAAAGAAATGTTAACAGTCGTTGATAAACCCTTGATTCAATATGCAGTTGAAGAAGCGATTGAAGCAGGGATTAATGAACTTATCTTTGTGACGAGCACGCATAAGCGCGCGATAGAAGATCATTTCGATAAGAACTTTGAGCTAGAGTATAATCTTGAGCAAAAAGGCAAACTTGAGCTATTGGAAACAGTGCGCAATATTTTACCTGCGGGTGTTAATTGTGCCTATGTGCGCCAAAAAGAAGCACTAGGCTTAGGGCATGCGGTTTTATGTGCCAAGCCTTTAATTGGTAATGAACCTTTTGCTGTACTATTAGCGGATGATTTAATTGATAATGTTGATGGCAAAGGCGCTTTGTCACAAATGATGAATCAATACTATTATCAAAAATGCGGTGTAATCGCGGTACAAAATGTGCCAAAGAAAGATACAGGCTCTTATGGGATCGTCAAAACGCGTGCAGATCAGAGCATTGAAGCGATTGTTGAAAAGCCATCACCTGAGAAAGCACCGTCAACTAATGCTGTCGTTGGTCGATATATATTGCCAGGGGAGATTTTTGATTATCTTGAAACAATCCCTAAAGGTGCTGGTGGCGAAATTCAATTGACCGATGCAATTGCCAAGCTGATTGAAACACAACGACTTGTCGCACATAACTTTGAAGGTACGCGTTATGACTGTGGTGATAAGCTTGGGTTTTTGATCGCTAACTTTGAGTTAGCAACTCGCGATAAACTACTGGGTAAAAAGTTTATGGCGCATGTGCAGACAACGCTTGGCGTAAATACAGTGAATGAACTTTTGGATCACTAATACAATGAGTAAGCTAGGTACGGTTTATATAGTTTCCGCCCCTTCAGGCGCAGGTAAAACATCATTACTAAAAGCACTTATTGAAACCAATAATGATGTTGCCGTTAGTGTTTCACATACGACCCGTCAAGCACGACCACAAGAAATCGATGGGCAGCATTATCATTTTGTTAGTCATGAAATATTTGAAAAAATGATTGCTCATGATGAGTTTATCGAATACGCCAAGGTATTTGATCATTATTATGGAACCTCCAAAGCATCCGTTAATGCGTTAACACAAGAAGGCTTAGATGTGATCTTAGAAATTGATTGGCAAGGCGCAAGACAAGCCAGAGAAATCTTTAAAAATAATTGTGTTAGTATTTTTATCTTACCCCCAAGTTTGGAAGCCTTGCATGAGCGTTTAGTTAAACGTGCACAAGACTCGCAAGAAGTGGTTGCAAGGCGCATGCAAGACGCAGAAAACGAAGCATCACATGCTAGTGAATATGATTATGTCATCATTAATGACAACTTTAGTGAGGCATTAGCTGATTTGCAAGCATGTTTTCGTGTGCAAAAACTCAAATCTCATCTAGACTACTGTTTGTAAGCATACTAATTAGGGAGAATGCAGATGATAAAAAGGATAGTGGGTTTTTCAGTGATTTTCTTAACAGCGATAAATGCCAATGCAACGTGTGGTATTGATAAAGCGGGTTGCTCTTTGTTTTCAATCTCACCCATGGCAGGATACTATAGTTATCGTGAACCGGGGCTCATGAGCATCAAAGGACCAAGCTTTGGTTTAGATGGTAGTTATCAGTATATTGATCGCAATAAAGTGACCTTGATTGTTGATGGGCAATTCGGTTTTGTCAATGGCAAGTATGATGGGCGTCTTCTAAATGGTAACGCATTCCAGATGGATAATGATAATAGCTATATCTTGGGCATTGCACCGAAGGTGGGTTATGTTTTTTCATGGCAAGAATCAGAGTTGAAACTTACTCCGTATATTGGTTTGGGTTATCGTTATCTGAATAATGATTCAAGCAACAATTCAGCGGTATATTTACGTATTTCAAATTATTTCTATATCCCAGTAGGTGCCGATATCTCATGGCATAAGAATAAACTGATTATTCAATCACGTCTTGAGTTTGATGGGTTGATTCATGGGATACAATACTCTGGCATTGATGGCGGCGTTACCAATCAGCAGCGAGAGGGTTGGGGCGCCAATGGCTATTTGCTTTTGGGTCGAGATCAGGGTAGTTGGGCATGGCTTATTGGGCCATATATTAAATATTGGAAAATTCAAACTTCTGAAACAGCCGATGGTGCTACACGGAAAGGGTGGTATGAGCCAGAGAATAATACGGTCGATGCTGGTTTAATGATGAAATGTAACTGCCCAGCAGCTTGTTAATTGAACTGTGGGATTTTGCCATTAAAGACACCTGCAATGGTAT
>JAQCCA010000158.1 GCA_027621155.1 Pseudomonadota bacterium
ACGGAGGAGTTTGGCACCTCGATGTCGGCTCATCACATCCTGGGGCTGAAGCAGGTCCCAAGGGTATGGCTGTTCGCCATTTAAAGTGGTACGCGAGCTGGGTTTAGAACGTCGTGAGACAGTTCGGTCCCTATCTGCCGTGGGCGTAGGAGATTTGAGAGGGTTTGTTCCTAGTACGAGAGGACCGGAATGAACGAACCGCTGGTGTTTGGGTTGTCTCGCCAGAGGCATTGCCCAGTAGCTACGTTCGGAATGGATAACCGCTGAAAGCATCTAAGCGGGAAGCCAGCCTCAAGATGAGATCTCCCGGGATTAAATCCCCTAGAAGGGTTGTTGAAGACTACGACGTTGATAGGCTGGCTGTAGAAGTGCAGTAATGTATGAAGCTAACCAGTACTAATTGCCCGAGAGACTTGGTTATTACTCTATGATAGATTGTTAGAGCTTTCAGCTTGACGGTTACCTGATGAAAATAGCGACTGTGAACCACCTGACTCCATTCCGAACTCAGAAGTGAAAACAGTTAGCGTCGATGATAGTGTGGCATTCGCCATGTGAAAGTAGAACATCATCAGGTTTTTTATTTAGAAAGGCACCTAAGGGTGCCTTTTTGCTTTCTATCACTTTAACTACAACTATCTAGCCTTTTGGCTATTGAGCGCATACAATAGATCAATCTGTTTTTCTGGAGATTATATGAAAAAGCAAACGACTGTTTTATTGATACTCGATGGTTGGGGTTATCGCGAAGAAAGTAAGGATAATGCCATTAATAATGCATATAAACCAAATTGGGACAATATTTGGCAGCATTCTACTCATACATTGATTAATGCATCAGGATTGATGGTGGGCTTGCCACAAGGACAAATGGGCAATTCAGAGGTTGGGCATATTAATATAGGCTCGGGTCGTATTGTTTACCAAGAGTTGACACGTATTGATGAGGCGATTAAAGATAAAAGTTTCTTTAGTAATCAAGAACTAACAAGAACTGTTGATCAAGCCGTAGCAGAAAGCAAAGCTGTGCATATTATGGGGCTTTTGTCGCCTGGTGGTGTGCATTCACATGAGGATCATATTATTGCAATGATTAAGCTCGCAGCTGAGCGAGGTGCTAAGAAAGTATTTGTTCACGCTTTTTTAGATGGGCGTGATATGCCGCCACGCTCGGCGCAAGCTTCACTAAAAAAGGTTGATGAATTGTTATCAAAACTTGGTGTTGGCTATATTGCAAGTGTTAGTGGGCGCTATTATGCAATGGATCGTGATAACCGTTGGGATCGTGTTGAGAAAGCCTATGATGCGATGACAATAGCCAAAGCAGAATACACAGCGGATAGTGCTGAAGAAGCATTAAATATGGCATATGCACGCAATGAAAATGATGAGTTTGTTAAGCCGACAATCATTAAAAAGCACAATCAGGCAGTGACAATCGCTGATGGTGATAGTGTTATATTTATGAATTTCCGCTCTGATCGTGCGCGCCAATTATCACATGTGTTTACGGATAATGAGTTTTCTGGCTTTAAGCGTCAAGTGTTTCCCAAGGTGCATTTTGTCACCTTAACAAAATACGCAGATGATATTAAAGCACACGTTGCTTACGCACCTGAGAAGCTAACCAATATATTAGGTCAAGTATTGACAGATCAACATATGACGCAGCTGAGAATTGCAGAAACTGAAAAATATGCACATGTGACCTTTTTCTTTAATGGTGGTCAGGAAGCGCCGTTTGTCGGTGAAGATCGTATTTTGGTACCCTCGCCTAAAGTGGCTACGTATGATTTACAGCCTGAGATGAGCGCTTATGAGGTGACGGATAAGCTCGTTGATGCGATTACTGCACAAAAATATGATGTGATTATTTGTAATTATGCCAACTCTGATATGGTTGGGCATACGGGCAATTATGACGCAGCAGTTAAAGCAATTGAAGCTTTAGATAAATGTATTGGACGTGTTGCTGATGCTGTTCATACGATCAATGGTAATTTATTTATTACCGCAGATCATGGTAATGCGGATCAAATGGTTGATCCTGAAACAGGTAAGATTCATACGGCACATACAACAAACCCTGTGCCATTTATATATCAAGGGAATAAGAAAGCTTCAGTTGCATTAAACGATGGCAAATTATCGGATATCGCCCCAACGATACTGGCAGTGATCGGAGTGAAGCAACCTAAAGAGATGACTGGCAAGTCTATTTTAAAGTTTGATTAAAAATAAATGTGAGTAAAGAGTAAATGATTGACCCTAAATTATTAAGAAGTGATATTGATGCAGTAGCTAAAGGGCTATTAACGCGCGGTTATGCGCTTGATATCAATGCCTTTAATGCATTAGAAGAAGAGCGTCGTATTGTTCAGCAGAAAACACAAGACTTACAAGCTAAGCGTAATGCCGCTTCAAAACACATCGGGATGCTCAAAGCACAAAAAAAAGATGTATCAAGCACCTTAGCTGAAGTTGCTAACTTAGGTGATGAGCTAAAAGCGCTAGAAGATGAGCTAAAAGCGATTCAAGATCAAATAACGGCGATTATTGCGAGAATGCCGAACTTGCCAGCGGATGATATTCCTGTGGGCAAAGATGAAAATGATAACCTTGAAATCAGACGTTGGGGAGAGCCCAAGCAGTTTGATTTTGAAGTGAAAGATCATGTTGATTTAGGTGAGAAGATCGGTGGCATGGATTTTCAAACTGCCTCTAAGTTAACAGGAAGTCGCTTTGTCGTGCTTAAGAAAGAAATCGCGCAATTACAACGTGCATTAACACAGTTCATGATTGATCTGCATGTTAATGAGCATGGCTATAATGAAGTTTATGTGCCTTATCTTGTCAATAAGGACTCACTGTTTGGCACGGGGCAATTACCGAAATTTTCAGAAGATCTTTTTAATATTCAAGAGCAATTTCCATTTAGCCTAATCCCTACGGCAGAAGTGCCAATTACCAATATCGTACGTGATGAAATTATTCCAGCTGAGAACTTGCCACTTAAATTTGTTGGGCATACGCCATGCTTTCGTAGCGAGGCGGGGTCTTACGGACGTGATACCCGTGGACTTATTCGCCAACATCAATTTGAAAAAGTCGAAATGGTGCATATTGTTCTCCCTGAGGATGGTCTAAACGCTTTGGAAGAGTTGACTTCACATGCAGAAGCTGTTTTACAAAAGCTTGAATTACCCTATCGAGTACTCACGCTATGTACGGGTGACATGGGGTTCTCGGCGCGTAAGACTTATGATTTGGAAGTCTGGATTCCATCGCAAAACACCTATCGTGAGATTTCATCTTGTAGCTGGTGTGGTGACTTTCAAGCAAGACGTATGCAAGCGCGTTTTAAATCAAAAGATATGAATAAGCCAGAGTTATTACACACATTAAATGGCTCAGGTTTAGCGGTTGGCAGAACGCTTGTTGCTGTATTAGAAAACTATCAGCAAAAAGATGGTTCAATCGTTGTGCCTGAAGTATTACGTAAGTATATGGGAGGTTTGCATGTTATCAAAGCCTAACATGAAATTTTGGACAGTTAACGCCTTTGCGCATAAACCTTATGCAGGCAATCCTGCTGCAGTTATTTTGGTCGATAATTTTCCTGATGATGTGGTGTGCCAAAATATTGCTGCAGAGATCAATTTGTCAGAAACCGCTTTTGTGAAGCCCTTGACTAAGGGGCGTTTTCATATTCGCTGGTTTACCCCCGCTGTGGAGGTGAAGTTATGTGGTCATGCGACATTAGCAGCTGCGCATGTGCTACATGAAAATAATTTATTTCATATGGATTCAATTGTTTTTCAGTCACTAAGTGGTGAGTTAACTGTGAATAAGCATGAGGGTAAATGTTATATCTTAAATTTTCCGCTACAGGTTACGCAACAGATAGACAAATCCCTTTTTACAGCAAGTTTTCCACAAGTAACAGTGTGCGAGGTAGCGCAGGCTTATGATGATATTATTGTTGAGCTTGAAGATGATGAGGCGGTTAGATCGTTTAACCCTGATTTCAGCTTGTTAGCTCAAATTAACTGTCGTGGAATTATTGTCACAGCGAAAGGTGCTAAATCATACGATTTTGTATCACGATTTTTCGGACCACGAGTTGGTGTTAATGAGGATCCGGTAACGGGTTCGGCACATTGTAAGTTAGCTCATTACTGGATGATGAGACTTAAGAAAACACGATTTCAAGCTTATCAAGCCTCATCTCGTGGTGGTGAAATTAGTATTGAAGTGGGTGGTGATCGTGTGTTATTAGGTGGTCAGGCAATCTTGATGTCAGAAGGTTATTTGCACTACGTTAATGCTTGCTAATTAACCTGAGTTTGGAATTAAAACCCTTGATTTAAAAAGGTTGAATATTTTATGAGTCGTAACTCCGAACTGAGGTTAAGTATTAGGTGATGCCTTCTACTTCACGCATATTTTTTTGAAGCTAAAGCCTGAGCTGCTGCAATAATCAAATCTTCTTGACCTGCAAGGACTTGCTGTCTCGAAAGTTCATAGAATATTTCCCTAGGGCATACGCCAAAATCAGCTGCTGCTTTTTTAACTGGTTTAATAAATCCTGAGAAAATACCTGTTAAACCACTAACTAGACTAAGTGTTGAGATATGCGGCATGGTTTCAATAAATAAATCTCTAGCAATTTCAACAGCATCAAACAGCCTGTCTAAATCAATCTGTGTCTTGATGTTGAGTTTTGACATTGTTGCAACTAGCACTTCAATGGCTGCATTACCAGAACCCGCGCCAAAACCATAAGCTGTTCCATCAATGATTGTAGCGCCCGCATCGATTGCAGTTAATGAGTTTGCAATAGCAAGACCTAGATTATTATGTGCATGGAACCCTACTTGAATATTTAAATGATCCACTAGGTGCGCCACCTTAGCACGAACATCATGCATCATATACGCGCCGGCTGAATCCATTAAAACAACACCATGAGCACCATAATCCTGCATTTTAGTGGCCTCTACTAATAGTGTCTCCTCATTTGCCAGATGTGACATCATTAAGACGCCAAACACCTCACATCCTGCGCGTGAAGCATAATTGATATGACGCTTAGTTATATCAGCTTCTGTACAATGTGATGCAACACGGACTACATCAACACCTTCATCAACTGCCATAGCTAAATCACGATCAATCACCCCAAACCCCGGGATGATATGAACCCCTATCTTATTGTTATTAACTGCTAATCGTGCTGTTTTCAACATATCGAGATCACTATATTTAGCAAGACCTAACTGCACTGAAGAAGCCCCAAGTCCATTACCATGTCCAACCTCAATGATATCAATACCTGCTTGATCAGCTGCTTTTGCATATTGTCTGATATATTCAAGATCCATTTGATGCGAAATGGCATGACTGCCATCGCGTAGGGTTGGATCACTTACTATAATTTGCTGTGTTTTTTTTGTCATTACTTTCATTCTAAGCCTCACATGCCAGTTCGTTATGAAATGCCATTTCTTCAGCTATGTGAACTGCAGCAGAGGTGATAATATCAAGGTTACCAGCAAACTCTGGCAAATAATCACCAGCTCCGGTCACCTCAAGGATAATACTCAACTTGCTTCCATCAAAATAAGGCTCAAGTATGAGCTTATAATGAGGCATATAATTCTGCACGAGAGTAATCATTTTTTTAACCTCTTTTTTCACTGCTAATACATCTGGATTTTCAACATATGCAAAAATCGTTGTTTTCATCGTAACTTCTGGCGTTGCTGGATTAATATTCAAAATGGCTTGTAACTGCCCAGCAGCTTGTTAATTGAACTGTGGGATTTTGCCATTAAAGACACCTGCAATGGTATC
>JAQCCA010000005.1 GCA_027621155.1 Pseudomonadota bacterium
TGTTTCAGATGGGTAGGGTTCTTTTTGGCTTGAGTTTGTGAAATTGGGTGATTTAAGGGCAAAAGAGGTTGAAAAATGTTAAGCGGCACTAGTAAAAACATGATTGAAAACAAAGAAAAGTTACAACAATTAATTGCTTATAACAAGCAACTGCAAAAGAGCAAACACGACCAGTTAATGGCAAACAAGTATCACAGCAATGGCTTAGACGCAATCTATGTTGCGATTGAAAAAGCCAAACAAAATAAAAGTCAAAAAGCACAAAAAAAAGGGAGTAAATAAATGGCAAAGTTAAATTCACAAGCATCAAAAATAGCCACCTTAAATATCAAGGATGGATTGCACCATTTTAAGATCAATCGCTACAAAGAGTTCACCACTAAAAACAATGATATTGGCATCGCTATTGGTTTTGATTTAGCCGATCAAGAGGGCGGTCATGGTAAATGCTCAGACCTATTTATTATTAATGATAAACAACAACATAGATTAATGCGTCTACTTGAAGCATGCGGACAGGAAAGCCTTTGGGATAAAGGTGAGGTGACAGAGCAAGACTTAATGGGGCAAGAAGGATTTTGTGAAATTACTATTGTTGAAAACAAAGACGAAAAGACAAAACTGCAATACCCGCATGAAATCAAAGTAAGCCATTACTACGTCAACGGTGAGCTTGAGTTTAGCAATGAGAATGAAGCAGATAATGACTCTAGTGATGATGAGCTATTTAGCGAGTCAGAAGAAATAGCGCAGTAGCAGATAGGATTACAGGTCATGCGTAAAAGCCCCTACATTAACTTTTTAAATGCACGTTCCATTTTAGGCAATAGCTCCAAGGCATTGTCTGAGTTGGACGACATGGAGCAGATTATTCGCTTTTTGGCTGAGGGTGATAGATATGACGAAATTGCTTCAAAAAAACAAATGCCTGTAGGTTCGATTAAGCGCAAATGCACTGAAATCAGAGAGCATTTTCACTGTAAAACCAATGCGCAATTAGTTTATAAATACGTTAAGGGTGAGATCGATGTTTTTAGACTCATTTAAACCATTCAATTACAGCAATTCGCTTTTTGACTCTATTGCGCTATTGGTTTCACAGACTGATTTAAATAGCGTAAGCAGTGACGAGCGATCAGCCATTGCTGAGTTTCTCAAATTAATGTCATTTAAAGACGAGAATGCAGCAAGGTTGAGTGATGAGTATCTCACAAGTCAGCAAATCATTTTAAGACTTGAAAATAGTGAAAGCCAGATAGTTGATACGGTTAAATCAATTATTGATCACCCAATACTTAGTTTTGTGCAAATTGGGTTAAGTAATATGGTCTCGGCTCAAAATGAAGATACCCAGACAAGAACGCTTATTTTTAAATTAAATGAAGTGCAAAGTAACTGGCTAAGTGTCGATACATTTATGCGTAATGTTATTTTTGTTAGCAGTAAAATCTATGGCATTAATCAGTATATAGACAATATTAAACGTGCTGAATTGGACGTTGATAAAATAGCGCAAAACTGTGTTTTTATTCAAGATTCAGTCGCTAACATATCCAGAGACTTATTGGCGACAGGTAGGCTTAAATCAGCAGAATTGTTATTAAGATCATATGATAAATTCTGCAAAGCGATTACTGTAATTTACAGTAAGGCTGAGCTTAATCATGACATTTTAATGACCTATAAAATGGCAGAAGCCAACAAGCCAAAGAGAGATCAAAATTACAAATCCAACAAAGCATTAACTAGTCCATTAAACACAATATTTGATGCCAATTATGACAGTCTTGAGTTAGATACATCACTGCACTTCTCATTTGACGATATGCAGGCAAAGGGGTGGTTAAATCTTAATGATTATGACAACTACAGCGCTGAGTTATCTGTTTATACCAATACAGGCAAACCAAGAAAATTTGAGCATAAGGATGTTATTGCACAATATCAAAGAGTCCATGACAAAATAGACGATATGCGCCTATTTGCAGGTGAAAAATTAAACTATGCACTCGCTGAGTTTGACCGCCTGTTAAAGCTTACTTTAAAAACGAAAAGCTATTCTCACGCCATGATTGGCGAGATTAATGGCATCTTATCAAGCTTCATGCAGTCAATCTCTAACGTATCAAAAGACGAAAGCGTCTATTCAATTATTCGCGAAGCCTGTGAGCTTAAAAGGGTGATTTCGAAACTTGCCCATATTAAAACAAAAAAAGCTCAACAGGCTAAGGCAACCAAGGTTATTCAGACTGGGAGTGAAATTAATAATGATTTCTTTCAGGCTGAAAACGTCACAGGTTCAACGCTAGAAACAACTCAAACAATCAAACAAGAGGAGATAATACATGGGTAATTTTACCGAACTCAGATCAAGCAATCGCCTAAGTTACATTTGGCTTATGGTAACTATTTTCTGTGGTGTGGCATCGCTTTATTTAATTATAGAGCGCAGCGGTCACACACCAGATAGTAGTTTATTCGCTATAAACCAATTGCTGATTGGGCTGACATTTGGTGCTGGTATTGTGACAGCAATTACACGTTTCACACAAAAAAATAAGTAATAAGTTTTGTATTAAATTAATAAAAGAGGAGTAAAAACAATGGCATTTAATAAAATAAAACGTATCGAATTAATAGCTGCAACACTGTTATTACCATTTCTGGCGTTGGCATCAACAACCGCAGGTAGTGTTGATTTGACAGGGATGCTTGGCTTCATGAGTGGATTAAGCACATCGCAAACTGGGCAAGTTATTACCTATGTAGGTTTCTTTGGTGGCTTGGTCACTTTGCTTTTCTCGCAACAAAAGTTATGGGGAATTATGTCGATGGCAGGTATTCCGCTCATCATTAACTACGCACCTGCTGCATTGATTGCATTATCTGGTGCGGGTGCAGTGATCCATTAATCAAACAACTATTGGGGGAAGTCATGTCAGAGCTTCATGTTAGTGAGAAAAAAAGACGTATCTACACGGGCATTGAAGAACCTGCCTTATTGCTTTTTTGGACAATCAATGAAATTGCTGTATCCATGACGATTTGGTTCATTGTATCCAAGGCGTTAGGCAGTTATATGATCGGTATGTTTGTTGGAATATCTATTTTATTTTTGCTGTTAACTATTCGCGATGAACACGCAGCAAGGGGTTCTGGGATGCACTTTTTCCATTTATTAGGGGTCTGGAAAGGTGGTAAATCTTTAGTTGGCAAGGTTTATAAAAAAAGAGCAGATATAAAAAAATTTCCCCCTGCCAGTATTACACGGTTTGAGGTTTAAAAAGAATGATTGATAAGTTAAAAACAAAAGTAAGCCAGTCGATAAAACACAGCGAGTTGACCTCTCACGCACAAATGTTAAAACAGATAAAGGTACAAAAGCTCACCCTTATTACGTTCGCTATTGTCATTGCATTACTATGTTGGACAATCCATTTAAGCCAGTCTAATCAGTTTGTGATTGTGAAAAATGGCAAAGAAGTCTATCAGTATGGCAGCAACTGGGCTTCGACTAATGTTTTTGAAGATGCTGCACTCACGGATGCTAACCTGTTCTTTAACATCACACCTAGCAACGCCAAAATTCAGGGGGAGTTGTTTTTAAATACGGTGGCACCATCGCTTTATGATGCAGCCACCAACTTAGTGAAAACACATATCAACGATTTAAAACAAAACCACTATTCAATGAGTTTCCAACCAGATTTTACTAAATCAACCTTTAACAAAAAAGGTGATGTCAAATTAGTTGGCAGTTTAATCAAATATCAAGGTGGTATGACGGAGAAACCTCAGCAAATGACAATATACGCCCATTACTCAGTAATTTTCGGCACCGTACAAAAGACCGACTGGAGAATTGTTTATGAAGCTTAAACAATATGCAGTCGTTGCACTTGCTCTGGGGTCTGGCGTTTCTCACGCAGAGAATATCATGAGTTTTACAGGTAAAGATCAACCAGTTAAATCAAGTCCTGTGCCTACAAATAATCTCCAAGCCGATAATGCAAGCAAACCTAATACAGATAATATCTTAAAAGATAAATCATTAGACTATCAGGTAAATACAGCGAATTACGCATCTGCAATTAATCCAACCGTTTTGTATTTTGACGTTGCCGTGTCTAATATCACTCAGCCACCTAACCAACGCTTACAATTGACTTATGTTAGCGACAAAGAGGTTATGTTTAATCTTCACGGTGTAGATTCAGCGCATTTAATCGTTAATTTTAAAGACGGTAGACAGCCTGCCATTTTAACCTTTCAACAGGGTGTAGTTGGGTCACGTGTTTATCATGTTGGCAGTGATATAACAGGCGGTATTGATTTAACGCACGCGGTAGACAAAGATGCTTCCAATGATATTTACAGCGCGATCACTAAGCTTTTTTCAATGCAGATAGCCTACAATGTAGGTGACTCCAAGGATTTCAGCCAATACTTTTCAACCGTTGGTTTAAATCTGCTTTGCACTAAAGATAAAGACAGCAATAAGCTTGATTTGTCAGGTTATGGGATTTTTAGCGATGTGGCACAAAAGCTCTTGTGCAACCCAGAGGTGAAGTCAGTATCGTTTAAGGATGTGAACGTTTATAAAAACTCAAGCTTTGAATTATTGAATTTCAATGCGTGCGCTAATGACAGTTCAGGCTTCCTTACTGCCCAATCTTTTAATTTCAATGCCAAGGATGTTGCGATTAACCTTTCAGCGCCAAATACCATTTTACAGAAAGGGCAGTGCTCAAGTGTTCAAATCTTACGAGTGATTAAAGCGTATGATGCCAACCATTTACAAGGCATTTTAAAACCATTTTCACCAAAGGGGATGAACAATGGCAAATAACAACAAGAAAAATCTATTTGAAACCATTAAAAGCGGGTTATCTGGGTTAAATAAACCAAAGGTTAAAAATGTCAGCCCAAAAGGTCAGGCAAAAAGCCCTGCTTTTAAAGTTGGAATTATTGCTGTTGCTGTGATTGGTGTGTTATCCATTGCGTTAAGTGGCAATAAAAAAGAGAGCAATAGCATGCTTCCTCAAACCTCACAAGCAAAATCAGATGCACAAGCTTTCTCGCAGACTGGTTCGGGTGATGCCAAAGAGAACTGGCGATTACAGGAACACAATAATATTCAGGATATGAAATCACAATTGAGCAGTCTTGAAGATCAGATCAAGAAAATGTCCGAGTCTACTGCATCCCAAGAGGCTCAATACAAAGCTGATAAGGCAAAACAAGCACAACTTCAAGCAGAACAGTCTGCACAAGTAGAGCAGCTTAAAAAAGAGAATGAACTACTGAAATTAAAAAGCAAAGAGAGCAAAACAACAAAAACATCAAACAGTAGTGATGCTTTAGCTAATGCACAAGTTGGGAATGTTGGCTATGGTCAAACCTATGCAACTTCACTTGATGTGCAATATGCCCCAAGCAAGCATAAAGCAGATACGGTGCCACAGGCATTAAAGAAAAACCCAATTGCAGGTTACTTGCCGCTCTCATTTTTCAGAGGCTATTTGCTTTATGGGTTTGATGCACAAACTGGATCATTTGCCCAAAAACAAGAACAGCCTGTTTTAATTCAGGCGACCACTAATGCAGTTTCACCGAATGGTCATGTGTATGATGGCATTAAAGGATGCTACATCACCGGCAAAGCGCTAGGTAATCTAAGCTCAATGCGAGTTCAGGTTAAGTTAATCAGTATGGAATGTTTAAATAGTGACGGTCGTTGGATGGTATCCAGTGGTATTAAAGGTAACTTGGTGGACTCAGATGGTTATTTAGGTTTGCGCGGTAAATATGTATCACATCAAGGCAGCAAGTTAGCGATGGCATTCTGGGCTTCTGTTTTCCAGTCCGCAGGCAATGTATTCCAAGCATCACAAGGCACAACCTTTTTAAACCCAATGTCAGGCACAACATCCATGCCATTAGTTGTCACCAATCCAAGCGCTGCGGGGATGACTGCTTTAGGTGGTGGTATCTCAGGTGGTGCGGGTATGTTGTCACAGTTTTATTTAGAACAAGCCAAACAAATGTCACCTGTTTTAAGAGTTGCAGGCGGTAGAACGGTTGAGATCAACTTAACGCAGGGCGTTGTGTTGAAATGGCAAGATCGAGCATCTCCGATGATACCAGATGACACACAATCAACGACTGCGCGTTTTAATAATGGTGGAGGCGCTGAGCCTGAGCATATTTATGACCCAATCCCCAAGGATCAAAGAAAAACACCGCAGTTGATCAGTAGCTATGATGATGGCAGTAATCCATCAAATATGACGAATGATCAGATGAGTGCCAAGGTTGATCAATACATGAATGCAGCCAATAACACAAATGCTTATGTTAACCAAATTAAAAAACAACACCAACAATAGGCAGGTTGAAAAGATGACCAGACTAAACGCAAAACAACGGAGTAAACACAGCCTTGTCTTATCGATCATGGTATCGATGGCACTGTTAAGTGGCTGTGCAATGGATATGAAGTACGATTGCCCATTAGGTGGCAATGGCTCTCAATGTATGAGTGAACCGCATATTTACAAAGCAGGATACAATAATCCAACAGATGCAACGTATGTCACAAACGCAGGTGACCACACAGAATCAACTGCACCACAAAAAGAAACGCAAGCTATTAATCAGTCCCAATCTCAAGGGGGAAATTTGCTTGCCAGTGCTTTCTCCAATCAACAGAAGCAAGCCAATCTAATTGCAGAAAGCTTGGATACCACAGGAGATATTGCAACTGTTGACACTAGTGCAGGGCTTTATCGTTACCGCGCCCCTGTGATTTATCAAACATGGGTTAACTCTTATGTTGATAGCAACAGTGACAGTTTAATTAACGCGCATACTTACAACTGGGTTTACCGCCATTCAGGATGGCAAACCCCGCTTAATTCAAGCGTTATTGAATCAAGTGATACCAATCAAAACTTAAAGCCTATTTCTATTACGGACACACAGGCGATTAATCAGGCAACTAAAGGGAGTGCATAAGTGAATATTAATCTACTACCGATTACTTTAATACTTGGCTTATCAGGCTGCGCTTCAACACATGTTATTAAAGACAAAGATGCACCGATTAACTACAGCTATGCTGTTTATAACATCACTAGCAAGCCTATATCTCTAACGAGTGCTTTTAATGACATTAAAGTTTACTTTAATCAATATGGTAGTGATGTTGAGGTCAGCACAGCCGCAGCTGCTTACCCATTGCCAATTAAGCCGAATCATTTTCAAAAAGTAAGTGCTAGCTTTTTTAAAGGCGGTTTCAAACTAGATAGTCAAGGCGATACGCTTGCTGCTTGTAAGGGGTCTGTTTTTAAATCAACGTACACCGTCAAAGATGTTAAGACTTTAATGTGTGTTTTTGCTTATCAAAAAGGCTATAGCGTCAACTTTATTTCACAAACACATGATATTGATTGGTCGTCAATGAATCAGCCATCTATTTATGGAGCGCAACTGATAGCAAATGATTTAACTGCCAAGTCGGTATCGCAACATGCGCTAGGAATAATAACTGATGCACTCAATCAAGAAGCAGCATTGCAAAATTATTACCCAGTAGCAACTCAGCCAAAAAACCTGATTCAAAGTAGCGAGGTGAAATAATGTCAAACAGTTGGCTTAAAACAAAGTTTAAAAATCTTAAAATATCTACGGTTGATAAAGCTCGCCCAAAAGAGTTGCCGCCTAAGTTAAATCTAAAGCAAATGCAAATGACATTGGATAGATTCCCATTATCTGCGTGGTTACCGTATGACACAGTTGAGGACGATGGTATTTGGGTCGATGATAACCCAGAGGGTGTGCCAAGCTTTCTATTTGGTTTTGAGTTTGAACCGTTTTTATCGGTTGGCGAAAAAACCGAGCTTGCTTTAGAAAGTCTTTTGGCAGATTTACCTAGGGGAACAATTGCCCTAAGTGTTCGTTCAACGACAGGTGCCATTCATCATGACATCAAAGACTGGTACGTGTCACAAAGGCGCTCATTAAATCCAATGTATGAGATGATCGCCAAAGAACGTTCAAAGTTTTATGTTGATTGGTCAGAGAAGAAGTTTGATGCAATTACAGGGTCAAACTATCGTCCACGCAAAATACGTTATCATTTTTTTGTAAAAACTGCACCAACTCAGGGCGAGCATACGCAAGAAGATTACGAAAGAGCATACAAAGATGCCCAAAAGCTAAAAAGTCAGGTGATTGCAGCACTAAGTAATGGTGGGTTTTCTATTCGTCAAAAAATGTCAGGTGCCGCTATTTATACCTTTATTCATGACAGGCTTAACCTGTCATTAGATAGTAGAGAGTTAGCTAGTAAGAAGCACTCAACACAGGTCACGCCATCAAGTAGTACAATGCAAGATAAGCGTATCACAGTTAGCGTCAACGATGATGGTATGATTGAATCGCTTAACAAAGAGACAAATCAAAAAGTTTACTCTAATGTATTAACGGTGACTGAGTTTGATAATGAAAATAACATTTATCTTGCCAGTTTCAATGACGCTGTTTGCTCCGTTAAAGATGTTAACGGCTACGTTGGTGGTGATATTTATGCATACTCCATTTTTGAGTCCTTGAATTATAAGGAAGATGTGAGTTCAGGGACTGCTTTAAAGATGGTTTCTGGTGAGAAAGGGGCAGAATTTGAAAGCAATCGCTTTATTTCAATGTTTGTTAAGGGCAATAAAGAAAAACGCGAAAAATTAAGCATGGCGCATTATAAATTTGCCAAAGAGAAGCAAGTGCCGGTGCGTGTTTTATCAGGCGTTATCTTATCTAATACTGATTTAGACGAGTTAGAACGTGATACTAAAAAAGTAATGTCACGTTATGGTAATATTGGCATTACGCTTTATAAAGAAGATACGATTGGCTTTGACGTATATCTTGCATCATTAGCAGGATTTTTTAGAAAAGATATGGATGGCGCTGATACGGGTTTGCAAAGATCACTTACGATGACAGCTTTTAACGCAGGGCTTTTTATGCATTGTGTTGGAGCATGGTCTGGTAATCATCCATCATGCGGTGGCGCTTTAACAATGAATCGCTTAGGCGGGGTTAGTGTTCTGGATATTTTTAACGATTGCGGCTCTAACTTTAACATGTTTGTGGCAGCTGATTCGGGGTCAGGCAAATCCTTTTTTGTAAACGAAATTGTCCGCTCGATTCTCTCCAAGGGCGGATATGTTCGTATTATTGATGCGGGGCGTTCTTATCAGACGTGTTGCGAGCTTGTCGGTGGCAAAGTTATTGAGTTTGGTGATGGCTCTGATATGTGTATTAATCCCTTTGATGGCATTTATGACAGAAAACAGCTTGAGAGCGAGGAGCTTGATCATTTGACTTCGGTTTGCCTGCAAATGGCATTTCCTGAAACCTATGGTGACTTAAACCAGACAGGTGGCAAACAAATGGAAGTTAAAGAAGATGAGCGCAAGGTCATTCAACGTTTAATTCCAGAAGCATGGGAGTTGTGTATGCAAGACAATCGCACCATGTCTGTGCGTGATGTCCGAAACGCTATTATTCGTGAATATGAAGAGTTAGAGAAAGCCGTTCTATCCAATGAACGACTTGCCACACAAAAGCGCCTTGCCTGCTATGAATCATTAATCAATAACCTTTACGATTGGGCAGAGGGGGCTAGATCAAGATGGGTGGTTGGGCAGTCAAATCTAAGTTTTGACAATCCTTTTATTATTTTGGAGTTGGATGGCTTAGATACTGATTTAGAGTTGCGTTCAATCGTGATTAATCTGCTTTTAAACAAACTCACAGAAGAAATGTACGTGCGTGGTGTGCGTGACCCAGAAACAGGTGAGACACTTGAGAAGCTTTTAGTGTTGGATGAGGCATGGGATTTGATTAATCGCCCTGCCAGTGCGGTTTTTATGGAGAAAGCGTCAAGACGTGTGCGTAAGTATCAAGGCTCAATGGTGATTTTGACTCAAAAACTCACCGATGCGATTTCATCGGCAGGTAAAACGATTATTAATAACTCCAACCTTGTGGTGGTTATGAAACAAAACGCCAAAGCCGTTGAGGAGGCAATAGACGACAAATTAGTTGACTTTAGTGAGGTTCACAAAGAGTTAATAGGTGAAGTTCGCAAAACCAATGACTTTTCGGAGTTTTTTGTGCTTAACAAGATGAATCACATGTACGGATTGTTGCGCTTTAAAACCGATGCATTCAGTTACTTGCTTTTCACTTCCAAAGTGAAAGAAAAAGACGAGATTGCCAAGCTTGTTAAGCAAGGATATAGCAAACAGGAAGCGTTAGTTCAATTAGCATCTCGCGTTAAGCAAGCCACGATGTTTAATGATGACGTTGAAAATGAGGGGTTAGACGATGAAGCTGCTTGATAGAGTATATCAAATTGCCATTATTTTTATTATTAGCATGATTGCTGCATTTACTGTTATGAAACTAACAGTCAATCAACATGACGACACCATTTATGTTGTCGATTTGGCGCGGATTTCTAATGCTGAGAATATGGTAGCAATTAAGGCACAACAAAATAAGTCTTGGATGGATGTCGTCAGTTATGCTGGCAAAGATGTTAAGGGCGTTATTCAGAAGCTTGCTAATGGTCATACGGTTATTGTAAAACAGGCAGTTGTTACAGGGACTGGGAAGCAGATTGATATTACTGATAATGTATTGCAGGCGTTGAGCTTGCCGCTAAAAACCCCTGCGTATATTCCGTCAAGAAACAATACGCTTTTGGGTGTAAAAGCGCCATCACAAGATGAAATCAACGCACAAGTTGATTCACGCAAAGATGATCAATCTAAAACATCAGATTCAATATTCCCATTACAGTAGGTGGTAGCATGCTTAAATTTATCGGTATTCAGGAATCATGTAACCGCCTTTGGTGGGCAGGACGAGCATTTATTATCTTGCTAATTGCATTATTTGTACTGGTGTATGGCATTAAATGGCTTGGGTTTAGATTAAATGAAACTGATTCCATGCCCAAAGGTATTTATCATTTTACGCTGCTATCTCCATCAAGTAATAACCAGACCAAAGATGGCAGTACCGTGTTAATTACGCAAGACACCAATAACCCCATATATATGCTAGGTGTTCAGCGTGGCTATGATCCTTATGGTGTTGATTTGATTAAAAAAGTCATTGGCGTACAAGGGGATCATGTTTCAGTTGATGGCAACACGGTTAAAGTGTGCCAAAATGAAAGCGGACACTGTTATGAGTTACCTTGTCTGACACAAGATGCTCAAGGACATGCTTTGCACTGCACTGATTTTCAGGGTGTCATTCCAAAGGGTAAGGTGTTTGTTTATGGCGAGAGTTCAAAACTGTCTTTTGACTCACGTTATTTTGGTTTGATAGATACACAATATATTCAGGGAGTTGGCAGTTTGTGGTGGAATTGGTAGCAGAATCAATGATCTGTGGATAACTTTTCAAAATTTGCTAAATACACGTGTTTTTGCCAACTTTTCTAAAAAATATTAATGTTTTTTATTTTTGAAAACCCTTTATTTATATGGGTTTCATGGGGTGTTGAAAAACTTTTTTCAATTATTTTACGATTCTGAACCAAAGTTACATACTTAGACTTTGTATCGTTTTACATTACCTGCAAACAGCAATCTGCGAGGAAATCCATGCTTTATTTTTTAACCATAACACATCACAGCGTCATGCAGAAAATGCAAACATTTGTGCGTATTCTACTTATAGCAAGTGCGCTTTTAACATCATCACTTTGTTTTGCGCAAACAGGAGTTGTTGAGGTTGCTAACTTTTACTGCCCGCACTGTTATTCGGCAGAAAAGTACACGCAAGACTTGCGACAAACCCTTGAAGCCAAAGGCGATAAATTTCAGTTTGTACCTTGGTTTGTTGATGCAAAAAGCGAGCAGGCAGCGCTTATCTATCTATCGGCTAATAAGCCTATACAGGATAAGTTGCGTTTAGGGTTATTTACCGCAGCGAATGCCGGTGCTGATTTTAGCACGGGATTTAAAGGTTGCACCAGTATCAACATGTTTATGCCAGAGTATAAGGTGAAAAGCTGTACTGATTCGCTCATGAATAATAAAGCAATTGATGTTCTTAAAAAGACAATGACGCTTTTAAAAGTCGCCTACAACGGACAGCTTAGCAATCTGGTATTCCCTATTTTTATCGTCATTAAAGACAACAAAGTGATTGGCAAAATTAGTTATGCCGACACAAGCGACTTAAAGTCATTGATCAACAACGTTAAAACCATGCTTGAGGTGTGAATTATGGCGGATTTCAAAAAGAAATTATTTTCATTAAGTGTTGCTCTTTTTACTACGTCATTAGCAAGCAACTATGTTTTTGCAGATACCGCAATCAACCCCAACACTGGCGGGTATTATTTTTATGAGCAGAACGATCTAACACCTGCACAAAAGCTTATGCTTTCACCTCAGCGTTTGCCTCATAGTCAAATGCCAATGCCAAAAAGTAAAAAAGAGCGATGCGATAACCCCGATCAATGGTCTGTAGACTGTGGGTTTATTGACCCAAAAGGCAACTTTGATTTTGAGCAAAAGCAAATGCATAAATTATTGCAAAATCAGTCAATGAATCCCAATGATCCCAATGCCGTTTATCAGTGGCAGCGTTTTAATATGTGGATGGTCAACCAGGCGACACAGGCGGCTTATATGTCGGCATATAACCGTTTGCAGCATCCTGATATTAACCCTGCTATTAGCTTGCCAACGTCACAATTTGGTAACTTATTAATGAAAGGCTTAAATGAAGCAGGTGAAAAAGCCATGTTTAAAAAGCTTGCTGAATCGAGTATTCTCATATTCTTCACGCGTCACGGTGCTGAGAATACCAAGTATTACTGCCCTGTGTGTAAGGCGATGGCTTCAATTATGCTTATGGTGCAGCATGATACAGGTATCACAACTTATGAAGCTTCCTTAGATGATAAGCACTTTGATGTGTTTAAACACTTTGAAGATAACAGCAAAAAGGTTCGTGTTTTTGACCCTAAAACAGGACAGTATCTTAATGAAAGCCGCTCAACTATTATGGCGCAATTACTACACGTTAAAATTGTGCCGACTGTGTTTTTATTCCTCAAAGGTGATCCAAAAACAGGAAAAGGGGCGACAATGGTTCGTGTATCTATTGGCGCGGAGTCCGCAGACACAATAGAAACGCGCATTTTGAACTTTGCTCATGCCATTCAAAAGGCATTCACCGAGCAGGCTAAAAAAGGCTTGCAACAACAAGGAGTTATTTCTCCAGACTTCTCAGATACAGAACCTAATTTCTGGGCAACGCATAACACAGCTACAGAGGGAGAGGCATGATGTTATTCAAATCAATCAGTTCAACTAAAAAGCAAAGTAATAAAAAATTGAATAAAAGATACTCATTCAAAAAATCGCTATCAACCGCATTATTGTGTGGTGTTTTTCTGGGAACAAGTATTAATCAGGTCTATGCCGATGACTTCTCAGATGCCTTTAACTATTTAATGTCTAGTGGCAATCCCGCTATTTATAACACAGAAGTAAGAGGGTTTGCGACAGGTGGTAGTTTTGATTTAATTATTCCGCAACGATCTGTCACCATTATTTCTCTCACTGCGCCATCAATTGACGTTGGTTGTGGTGGTATTTCAGCTTTTTTAGGTGGTTTTAGTTATATTAACCTAGATGTATTTATTAATCTTTTAAAAAATATTGCCACGAGTGCCTTGGGGTATGCCTTTATTCTGACGCTTGGCGTATTATGCCCTATTTGCAAGAGTGTGATGGAGGGCTTACAAAAAGCCGTACAAATGGCAACTTCATTAGCGCTTAACTCGTGTAACTTTGGTGTTGGTTTAGTGAATGAAGCAATAAATAGTTCAGACTCTCTCAAGAAATATGTCAATAGTGCAGGTGCTGCGGCTGATAGTAACTCTGGTCAAGATAATGGCTTTTTATCATCGATGAATAACATTGCAGGTGATTTTAGCAAAGGCATGGATAAATTTAACAATTGGGTAAATAAAATCAGTAACACTAAACTTCAAACGCAAGAGCGTAATAAAATTGGTCAGGGCGCACATATGTGGAATGCGTTACCAGAGCTTGATGATGCCCAAAAATCCTTACTATTATCATTAACAGGGGACACAAACACCTATATACAAAGTGGTACACAACCCATCATTGTTGAGATCATGCCAACGCTATCAGCAGATGAGCTAGCCAATTTACTCGTCTATGGTGCGGATTCAAACAATAATCAAAATGTTCATTTATTGGGATGTACGCAATACGATAACACAGCAAAAGACTTTTGCACCAAGGTAGAAGAAGTGCCTGTTAAAAACTCATTCTGGGCTAAGTCATCACAGGGCAAGACCTTTGGAGGTATTGATTTATTCCAGTATGGCTATTATGGCGCTGTATATGCCTTACTTATGCAAGCTATATATGCGGCTGAAAGCAACGAAGACTTAGGCTACAGCTCAGGGTTTAATTTGCAGTTACCTGCTCAATATGGCGCAGCAACATTACACCCTAGTTTTAGCAAAGCGCAAATCCTTGGTTTCTTAAACTCATCTCCTTTGCCGTTATATCAGGCGGTGAATATTGCGGGATGGTCGTTATCAGGTGGCGCAGATGTCGCAAAGCAGATGATCAGTAATGTCGCCTTATTAGTTGCCAAACAGTTCGCTTACTCATTTATTGAGCATGATGTTTTAGATCTTACCAATGCAACACAAACGGGTTTAAAGCAAGGTGAAAATACTGGTAGCTCAGGCGTTAATAAAAAACTCTATGCTGATTTAAAAAAATCGCTTGATAGCATTCGTATGCAGATAACGCAAAATGTTACTGCCATTTCCAGTGACTTTGAATTTCAGCAAGGTTGGATTGGTCAGCTTCATCAAGTCCAGTCTGAGCTTTATTCGCAGGCAGTACAATCTGGTATTGCAGGCAACATGGCGTTCACCAATAAACTAAGCGTTCAATAGGGAGAGGATTTATGGCAAGCGCTTTTGATATACAGGTTTTAGGTTCAGGGCACATGTATGTGTCATTGTTGCAGAATATTTCAACAGTAATGCTGCATTCAAATCTTTATAACGCTTTTATTTGTATTATGCTGTTTTTAGGATTTTATAGCTTTGTTTTTGCGGCAGCCAAGCACGGAGGTATCTCGGTTCAAGCGGTGATGCAGAAGTTTTTAGCATGTGTCATTTTGATTTATATCATGACAAAAGTATCGGTAAACGTGCTGATCATCGATGAATTCGATGCCAAACAAACGCAAGCGGTTCCTGATGTTCCGCTAATATTGGCATTGCCTGAATGGTTTGTGCATAAGATTGGTTTTTATGGCGCTGAAATTATTGGCGAGTTGTCCTCAAAAAGTGGGTTTATGCCAACAGACTTAACGCCAACTAGTGGTGTGCCACTATCAATAGCGCCCGCTATGATTGCTGATGCGTCACAGTACGAGATAGCCGATCCAATATTTAAAGCTTCACTTTCAAGATATATGCTTGATTGTATATTGCCCAATAAAAACTTTAATGTCGGCAACTTATATACTTCAGGCACCTTGTGGAATGACATTAAAGACATGCAGCCAAACAAGGCATTATCCACCGTCTGGTTTGGGGATTCTGGCACACCGAATACGACAGGCGAAGTCCTAAGCTGTGGCGATGCACAAAAGAAAATCGCGCCTGTTATGGCACAGCTTTCTAACAAAGTCACTGATGATTTTATCAAGCAAAGCACCGTATCGATTGCCCCTAACGTTTTTCAAAGTATCATCCAATATTATGGTGGACAGGGTGCGACTGGCTCAGACATGATTTTACAATCTTCAATGATTGGCATGTTAAACACAACCATTCCAGAAGCCATGATTGCATCAAGCAAAAGCCAAGTGCTTTATGATCAGTTGGCATCACAGCGCGCAGCAAAACAGGCGTTTTCATCTTGGTCGATTGAAGCATCATCTTTTAGCAGCACCTTTGGATATCTGTTGGTGGTTATTGATGTTTTGGGGATTGTCCTTGGGATTATCGTTTTTCCATTTGTTTTTGTGCCATTTTTCTTTTCACTGGTTAGAAACTATTTAATGCTACTGGCATTTATCCCGCTAGCAACCATTGGCTTAGCCGTTGCCGCAGTGATTGGGACTTATGCTAACAAAGGGTCTTTGGCTATGCTTGATGGTGGAGGGCTAACGCTATCCAATCATATGGCTGTCACGCAGGCTGCAATCAAAGCCTATCAATCTATTTACATCTATCAGTATATGTCAGTAACCGTTGCCGCAGGTTTGGCTTTTGGGATGACGTTTATTGGCTCTCGGATCATGTCTGGTGGCAATGCAATGGAGTATGCCAAACAAAACGCAGCACAAGCAGCACAAAGCAGCTACACAGGTGCAGATACTCGTAGCATGGCAAATGACACGATGAATAAACATAATATTGCCACGGAAACTTTAGCGGGTGTTTCAAGCTACAAGCAGAGCCATACTGGCGGAAATCCATTGATTGACTACCAAGGCGGTGGTGTACAAACTAGCTCTAATGGTGCGATGATAAGAAATCAGACAACGACAACAACGACCAGTACACACAGCGATAATTCAGGAGTCACTAATACTGTTAATAACGATACATCACACAGTGACAAATACAGCACAGGTCAAACGATTAGCCAGTCGCTAGCAAGCAATGAGGCAATTAAAACAGCGCTAAGTGGCAAAGGTTTAAGAGGTGCGGGATTATCCGCAGCTTATGACGGATGGTCAGCAATGACGGATAACATGCCAGATATGGTGCCATCGATGGTTAAAGATCAAATGGCATCACAGATTAAAAGTGGCGTTAGCGATACGCTCAAAGCAGATGAATATGGTCAGATGGCTAATCAGGCAAAACTGGATGGCAATACTCAGCTCTATGATCAGTACAGTCAAACATCGCAAGAATATAAAACCTCAGCCCAAGATCATTATGCTGACGCGGTTAAAACAGGTGAAGCAGCCAAAGCAAGCAATAGTGATCTATCAGGTTGGGATGTTGCCAAAGAAGTTGCTGTAGGTGCAGGTACGCTAATTGCAGGTGCTGCTATTGATGCTGCGGGTGTTGTTGGAGAAGTTGGCACACTGGGTGCTGCTACACCATTAGTTGCAGGCGCTGAAATTGCCGGCACATCAATGATTGCAGCAGGCGCAGGTAAAATTATGCAATATGGTGGACGACTTGCTAGCGAAGCCACAGGCTTAATGACTGGCGCAATGGAAAAGCTTGGGCTGAAAGGTGCATCAAAATCAGTTACAGAGGGAATGGAATCAACCATTGCACGTCAAACACATACGTTTGATGAAGCCAAAGGCACATGGATTAAAGATTCTGCGCGTGTGCGTGATCTGAAAAATGAAACCGTTGGGCATGGTGAGCGCTTTGATGTGAAGCAATATGAAAAGGATTTAGCAGATGCTCAAAAAGGCGGTTGGCAACGTTTTAAAGAAAGTAGAGCAGGTAAAGTTGCAGGCGGGTTGATGAAAGAGTTTAATAATGGTTATGAGGAAAGTTGGGGTGGAACCACTTATTCCCAACTAGACACCAAAAATCAGCAGCAACATAACGTTTCAGATGATAGAACTAGACGCTTTGGCGCGGGATACTCTCAAGGCTCCAGTGACAGTATCACTACGACATCGACAACGACTTCAACGGTTCAAATGCCTACTTACCCAAGCCAAGGCAAAACGGCATTGCAATTAGCGCAGGAAAACTATGATAGAACTTTTGGAAATCAAGTTGCTACGGGTGATATAATGAATGATCAACGTGATACATCTGATTATGGTAAGCACCAACAATCATTTGATGGAAATTCCGATAAAGTGAAAGAAAAGCTTAATGATAGGGCAGGATCAGCTTGGCAAGTTAGGAAAGTTGATAAAATGTCAGATTAACCAAAATTAAGGTTTCATCGTCCATTCATTATGTATGTGGCACCATGTGACGCCATCGCTGAAGATAGGGTCTTGTTTCTTTCTAAAGGCATCATACTTAGCATTAGTTAAGTAGAATTCTATCAACTTAATAGCAACAACCTCTTTCCTCAAAGGCACAACCAAAGCCAACATCTTAATTGCAATCAAATAGTAGATAACCACATTATCAAGTGCAGGAACAGTCAACGCTAAATATCCAAGCACTGCAATAAATGCCAAACATCTAAATACATAATGACCTCGTGCTACAGGTGCGTAGTAAAAAATCATATTATGTCGGCTAGGATTGATAAACGCCAATAACGCCCTGAGCCACAGTAAGCCATACATGACAATTAAAACGACCTGAGTTGCTTTTGCATCACTTAATGGAATCAATTTGCCTTGCGTGGTAAAAAAGTAAACAATGCCATAAAAAGCAGTCGCCAGTAGCATGTAGCATGCAAAGTTATCCCTCAGGCTGCCTTTGTAAGGTCTTTTAAAGTTTTTATAAAACATTTTCCCTGTCTCCGTTTTTAGTAATGGAATCGGCATTTAACTATACTCAATATTCCATCCTCATATTTATATACAAGCCTGTGTTCACGATCAATTCGCCTCGACCAATATCCTGCCCAATTATGCCTTAGTGGTTCTGGATCACCAATACCATCAAATGGATTGCGCATTGTGTCCTTGATGATTTGATTAATACGCTTTAGCCTTTTTTTGTCATTTTGCTGCCAGTATAAATAATCATCCCAAGCATGTGTAGACCACGCTAAAATCATTTTCTAATCTTCAATTAGCTTATGCTTTACACCTAAGCCTTGCTCAATTTCATTGATAGATTCATTTAATCTTTTAGCATTATTAGCGCTAGACATTAAATAGGCAGTTTCTTCGTAAGATCGATAATCATCAAGAGACATAACAACGATTGCTGCTTTTTCGTTACCTCTAGTTACGATCATTGGCTTATGATTGCTCGTTACTCTATCCATCGAAGCAGCAAGTTTACTTCTAAACTCACTGAAATTTATAGTATACATATTCAGACCTCATTGTTTAAATCGAATAATGTACCTCAATATGTACATTAAATATTGAAAAATATCAAGCTATATATTTATAAACTGAGATTTAGTACAATCGTTAAATTCTAATTTGCAAGTAATGCCTAAGGCATGTAAAGGAAGCTCTTAGTGCCAATTTCATCAATAAAAAAATTCAGTAAGAATAAAATTCAATTAGCTAATGACGCAATAATAGATATATTGGACATGAACAATGTGCATGTCCGTAGCCTATATGTATTCGGATTGATAAAGTTTGAAGTCAATGAAGAACAGTTTAGAATCCTAGTACCAAATAGTAGTGTCACAAAAATAATATCCATACTCGAAAAGTTTTATCGCACCACAGCTAACAAAGAAGAGTTTTATGCTAAATTCAGCAAAAAACACATGAGTATTAAACATGCGATTGATTTATTTTCTAAAATGCAACGAAGCTATATAAATAGCAAGCTTTATAATGCATATCTGGGAGAACATAAAGCTGCTTTGACGTATGCCTCGAAAGTTACTAGGACATACGGTTACGATGATTATAAAAAATGTATAAAACATGCTAAATTAATATTAAAGCCATCCTATCTTGAACAATGTAATAAGCATTACATTTCAAAATCAAAGCAAATCTATTCGCAGTTTTTCAAAGAGGTTGAAAGTTCACCATTAAACGAAGATCAGCAGGATGCTGTATTAACTGATGAAGACATTACAATTGTTCTTGCTGGTGCTGGCAGTGGCAAGACTTCTGTTATATCAGCTAAAGTTGCTTTCATATTAAATAATTATCTAGCTAACCCAGATGAAATTCTTGTTATGGCATTCAACGCAGATGCAGCAATGGAATTAAAAGAGCGAATTTCTAAAATAGCAGATCATGGGAGCGGTGTTGAGATTGGTACTTTTCACCGAATAGGCAATAAGTACCTTAGAATGGATAAAAAAAACACTACTTTGGTCGATGAAAATAAGATTAAAAAAAAGGCGATACTTTCACAACTCTTAATATCACGATTTAAATCCGATGATTTATTTTTTTATAAATACCTAGAGGCATTCTACATCTGTAATTGTCATATTGAGGCTCACAAACACAAAACTAAAAAAAGTTATACGGAGGCATGTAGATATGCTGATTTAGTCACATATCAATCAGAGACTGTAAAATCAACGGAAGAGCTATCAATAGCAAACTTTCTGTATATAAACGGGGTGAACTATATTTATGAAAAAAAGTATGAGCATGTAGATTACAACTACACTCCTGACTTTTACTTACCTGATTACGATATTTATATTGAGCATTATGGTGTTGACAGATCGTATAGAGCGCCAAATTGGTTTAGCAATCCTAAGAAGTACGCTGACGATATTTTTCGTAAGAGAAAAGTCCACTTAAAGCATGATACAATTTTAGTTGAGACATATAGCTACATGTTTTATGAGGGAAATATCTTTGATGAGTTAAGGTCAAGGCTTACAGCATTAGGTGTTGAATTTAAAAACGCCATAAAATATGACTCTATTGATAATCTCTTGGCTTTAGAAAATAAAGCGTATAAGTTGCATCAAACATTTGATATTGTTTGCGGGACTATAAGTCAATATATGGCAAATAATCTAAGCTATGAATATTTATTAGATAAAGCCAACAAACATTCCTCCAGAGTGAAGCTCATGCCTTATTTGAAAGTATTCCCAGAAATTTACAATATGTACATAAGCTATTTGTCAAAAAGAAACATGATTGACTTCGATTTAATGATCATGGAAGGGATTGAAAATATCAAATCATTTAACACTAGCCATTATAAGTATATTATTGTTGATGAATGCCAAGATTTTTCAAAGGGACGGTTGGATATAGTTAAGGCATTTAAGGACAATAGCCATGAGAATGTAAAATACTTTTTTGTTGGAGATGACTGGCAGTCTATAAACAGGTTTGCTGGCTCCAATATGGTTTTGATGCAATCAAAAGAAGATCTAGCTATGTTAGGTTGCCAAAAAACAGTTAAATTAAAAATGACCTATAGATACCCGCAATCAGTTGCGGATGTAAGTAGCTCATTCATAACTAAGAACGCTCGACAAATTAAAAAAGAAATTTTATCCCCAAAAATCTCTAAGGGTAAGAGTTTCCATATAAGACACCTTAAGAAAGGAGTTAGTGAGATTGATGAAATCCTTAATTGCGTTGAAAATATACTTGCAGGTAAAGATTCTTCAATAGTGTCAATATTAATACTTGGGAGATATGCAAAGTATACGTTAAACGGTGATCAAGCCTCAGGCAATAACTTTTGGATGAAAAAATTTCAGGAAATTGGATATCAGGTCGAAACCAATCACAACGATAAATTTGTCTGTATAAGCAAAAATGGCAAGAAAGCAAAAATAAGAGAGCTTACTATTCATAAAAGCAAAGGACTTGGGGCAGATCATGTTATCGTGAGAGGCTTAAGTGGCATTATAAGAGGATTTCCATCTAAAATAGAGAGCGATCCAATAATAGAGCTTTTTTTGCCATACGTTGATGATTATCCATATTCTGAAGAAAGAAGATTGTTTTATGTTGCTATTACTAGAACTAAAAATGATGTCTACATGGTTGTTGATAGCAAAAACCCATCAATATTCTCCCTAGAAATTCAAAGGGACTACAAGGAGTACATAGACTCTAACCAAGAGTTATGTTCAAATTGTGATATTGGCTATTTAAGTATTTCACCTAAAGGCTTTAAAAAGTGTAGCGCCTGCGGATTATCACTATTTCGTTGTTCTAAATGCAACACAGGGTGTATTTCACCAGTATATAACGATGCTAAATGCAGCAATAAAGAGTGTGATAATGTAGCCAAAAAATGCCCATCATGCAATATAGGTTTTTTAGTACCTAGAGAATCTAACAAGGGTGATAAAATAAGTAGGTTTTTTGGATGTTCAAATTATGCTACTGAAGTAAGGTGCAGGTATACCGATACCGAAAGTGTATTTTAATCTACCATATTGACACACCAACTCTGTGGATAACTCTCCAAAATTTGCTAAATTCCCTATTTTTGGTAGTCAATCATAAAAATATTTAAATTTTTTTGTTTTCTTAAACCCTTATAAAAAAAGGGTTTAATCAAGGCATAAAAAACTTTTTTCAATTATTTTGCCATTCTGAACCAAAGTTACATACTTAGACTTTGTATCGCTTTAAATTACTCGCAAACGACAAATTGCGAGGAAACTAATGCGACATTTACTCATAAAACTAACCACGCTTTCACTCATAGCTAATCAAGCATTAGCTTATGATTTAGGCGTACATGGCACAACTTTTCCAATTAAAGAGATTAATCTAAAAGACGTTATTGTCCAACAGGGCAGTGCCGTTGATTGGGATGCTGTTGGCAATAAGATAAAAAAGTCAGCACATGGCTATTTGGATGACCTACCTAATCAGACATCAACCATAAATACTGAAAACAAAACCGTTTACTATGATCCATCTATTAAGATGAATCGTGATATATATACCTCAAGCGGTCAACTTCTTTATAAAAAAGACACATGGTTTAATCCGCTTTGGAAAACACGTCAAATCTGGGCACCTAACATGCTTGTGATTGACGGTGAGGATAAAGCGCAAGTTAAATTTGCTTTGGCTGCGCTTAAACAACATCGAAACGATCTTGAAATTGTCTTTACCAATGGCAAACCGACAGAGCTTGCCAAAAAAATCAACGTGCCAGTTTACTATGCCAATGCGCCAATGGTTAAACAGTTCCATATTCATAGCGTGCCGACAATGATTGGTCTTGGGGTTGGTGATCATTATTACGATTTAATGCAGATGCAGTTTAGTGAGCCGTATTATTTGGGGTTAATTGATAAATGTTGGCATGGTTGCACGGATAAAGTCATTCAATCCTATATTCAAACACACGCAAACAAAGGGGACGATCATGTTTAAAAAGTTTACAAAAGGAAAAAAAGCACTAATTGCATGTTCATTTATACTTAGCCTGTTATCAGTGCAGCAAAGTTTTGCTGTTGGTGAAGCTTGTCACGGACGTTTTTTAAATCCAATTACTGACATTAACTGGAATCTTGTTTTTCCGATTAAGGTTGCGGGTGTGCCTATCTCTGGTGGTGGCAGCAATGAATCACCGTTAGCGATTACCTCGCCTGTTTGCATTTGCCCGGGACACATCTTCGGTATACCGACTGTGGGAATCATGATGACATTCCATGAGCCACTTTACATCGAGGAAATTGCGAGAAACGCAGGCTGTTTATCATCAATTGGAGGTGTCTCCATAATGGAGGGTTATCATAACGAGGACTCGGAGCATAAAGAGGGGGCTGGCGGTATCAGTCGTTGGCAAATTCACTGGATGGAGTATCCAGTATTTGCCATTCTCCAGCTTTTTCAAGACCTAACTTGTGTTTCTGGCGGTGGGTTTGCAGTTGCATATATGACTGAAATTGATCCAACTTGGCAAAATGATTTATGGGGGTCTGTGATGTCACCTGAGTCTGTTTTGTTTGCTAATCCTATTGCTCAAAGTGCTTGTATAGCGGATGCAATTTCATCTACTTTTCAGTTTCCATTAGATGCGGAGTTTTGGTGTGCAGGTACGTGGGGCAGTGTTTACCCATTTACTGGTAATTCAAATGTGGACGTTGGAGCTGACCAATCAGCCGAAAATGTCGGTGCTAAGTTTATGGCAAAACTAGCACGTGTTGGCATGTTATGGGACACCGTTGGACAGTGGGCGATGTGTTCACCTGTGCCTAATCCTATCTGGGTAAAGAGTGAGTTTACGATTGACCCTGTGTATCCCATGATACGCCACGGCATGGGTATGCCAATCGGTGCAGCGCCTGCGGTTTATTTAAATATTCCGCCACAGCAGTATCCGAGCATGGAGAATATCAATCAGCTGATATTTCAGGAGCAGCAATGTTGCATACATATTTAAAAGACCAGTTATTATTAACCAACGATCTATATAAAACCTTATTAAGCAGCCTAAGGTTTCAATTAAGAATTAAGTCAAACTGGCTTAACATATTAATGGTTATTACTATGTTAATGACTATAGCTATAAGCATTTTGTTAGCAGTAGATATGATTCATTTTAAAGCTTTATGGTGTTTAGGATTATGCATTTTGTTTTGGTTTATAAGCCCACGTGATAGTAAAGCAGAAAGCATCTCATTGTACTTTATGTTGGTGTTTTTTAGTTTTACGTTTTGGCTGCCAATACTCGCTAATCTGCCTTATAGTCCACTACCTACCCAAGATCATTTAATGGCATTAATAGAGTCACCTATAAAGGGTTTATATATCACATTGGTTGATTTTATAAATAAAAATCAACTTTATCAAAGTGTGGCATTGTTCTTTTATAACAGTGTGCAGTATTACCTTATTTTAGGGGTTATATATGCATTTATATTCGAGCATGCCAATATAAAAAAATATGTTTTTATTTTTTTACTGTGCATTTTATTTGGCACCATCATAAGTTACTTGTTACCTGTAATAAGCCCAATAGTGAGTTATGGTAAATCGCATTATAACGACTATATGGTCAATCTATTTAATCATTATATCGCAATGCGTAATGGTGCTAATTTAGTTATTTATGACGAGGTAAGTATGCCATCATGGCACTACTTATTTGTGTTATGTTCAATGACGCTAGTAACCCAAGGAATTGCCAAATACGTTTACCGCTTATATGGCGTTATTATTTTAATATCAGTTGTTCTTTTAGGTTGCCACTATCTTGCTGATATTGCTGCATCTATCACTTTATTTTTATTAATTAGCTCCTTATCTCGAAAATTAGAAACTAACATAAAACCATTTAAAATGGAGAAAATATGAAATTATTATTTGCATTAATGGCAGTATATACGCCATTTTTATACGCCTTAAACAATCCATATTCACCAGATGAAATAGGTGTTTATAATCAATTAAATGGTGATTTAAATACCAATAAAAAACAATTAGAATCAAAAAACAAAGGCATTAATGAGGCATTTAAACTGTTTCAAAATAGCAACATAGAACATCCTAAATTAAGTGATAAATACATCGATATCGCTTCTGAAATATCGGGTAAAAGCAAGGGTATCATTACTGAGAATATCGGGAAAATGCACCATGACAAAAAGACAACTAAAATCTATTATTTTATCAGTTTCTCCATGCCAGAAAGCTTAATAAAAGCCTATCTTTTAGATGCTATTTGGACTGGTGGCAGTGTTATTATTAAGGGCATATTGCCTAAGTATGACAATATTTATAAGTTTGTTGGTGATAAGTTAAAGCCACTTGTTTATGGTAATCAAATGGCAGCTATTGAGATTAATCCTAATCTTTTTGAAATGTATAATATCACCAAAGTTCCGAGCATTGTTGTTACTCAAAACAACAAACTAAGCGGATGCAATCCATTAAATGATACTGGGTTTAGTGCAACCGAAACGTGCGCTCAACTACCAGAAAAAAGCTACTATAAAATATCTGGCAATATTGATACTACGCAACAACTAGAAACCATTAGAGACGCAGGATGTCCTTATGTTACTTCATTCATTAAACGCTTAGATGGGCTGCAAGATAGAATGCAAACAAGTGGATTTTCATTAGATGGAAATAACACAGATTGGGCGAGTGCGCCAATGCCATTAAGTAAAGATCAGATTAAGCGAAATTTGCAAATGATAGGGCTGGATATAAGCGGGATGTCAGTTGGCAGTAGTGAGCTTATAGATCAAATAAAGTCACGTGGAGATATGCCCAAATGATGTATTTTGAGAAGACTTCAATTCCGCATCATTTTCCTTCACCTTTTCCGCTAAAAATACAGGCTATAAAGCCTTTTAGTGTATGCTTTACAGGTATATTAGAAAAATCGGGATTAGGTGCTGTTTTAGATGCAAAAAGCACATGCTATTTTTTAGGGAATTGGCAATGGACTGGCTTTCCTTTTAAAATTCCCTCAATAAGTCCTTCTGATTTTCCGCTTTTGGCTAGCCATTTAGCCCATATACATAAAGTATTTAATAAGATTTATGTTCACTATATATCTGCTTTAAAAAGCAATAAAAACACGAGTAAACGCAAGAGAAACTCGCTTGTTTGGTCAAAAGGAATAGCTTTCCCGTTGTTTTTCCGCTTATTGGTCTCATTAAATAGTCTTATAAAAGCTATATACCACAAGCCTTTTAGTGAAATAGCTTCATATAGAGTTAAGTTAAAAATTTAAAGTAAAAACCGTCTAATATTATAGGAGAAATGAATATGTATAAGAGTCAAGAAATCGGAGTAGATAATAGAAGAGTGCTAAACAGGGCGCAAGAGCAGATTGTTGAGTATCTGGCAAGGGTGCCATACATAACCCCACGTCACTTAGTTAATTGCTTTCATGTGGCAAAAACACAAGCGTACGATAACCTAAATAAACTGTCTGAAATGGGGTATGCGAAAAAGACAACTTTCTCAAACGCAGAGGAATTTTACGCTAACATTAACATTTATAAAATCACCAAAAATGCTTTTGATGAAGTCACAAAAGATGAACCTGATAGCGAATATTTTCAAACAGGAACACCGAAAATAACAGCAGAAACTCCGCATAGAGATATGCTCACTTTATTTATTGGTTATCTGATTAATAATCACTATTCATTTGATAACATCAATAATGAAGTAAGTCGATTTTATGGTAAGCATAAAAAAATCTGTTCGGACATTATAGCGGTTAAAGGAAACAGTAAATATGCCTTTGAATATGATCGTACTGCCAAAAAGTCTGAGTATTATAAATTGATTATGACCACGTACCTATATGCCATTTATCTTAATGAGATAACCGCATTAACTTATATCGTTAATAACTCGACTAACACGGAACATTTCAAAGAAAAAATACTAAAAGAGGTTCAATTTATTTACGACCCTAAAACAGGACAAAAGATTGATATGACTAAGCACTTTGATCGTATCTTTGTAAAGAATATTGATCAGTTTAAATATGAGGTACAACAACCACTGGCAACGTGGGAGGTTTAAGACAATGTTTGCAATAGATAAGCGTTTAATTAAAAAACATGACGAAAGTACTTTAGCTTATCTTGGTCGTGTTATTATAATACCGCTGCTTTTAATTATTTCTGCTGTTTGGTATTTTACTCATGAATACTATTACTTACCTGCTTATGAGTGGTTAGCTGATCTTGCTGCTAATAGTTCCTATGGATTATATAAATTAATTGCTTTATCAGTATTTTTATTTCTACTGCTTTGTTATCTTAAATTTATCCGATTAGATTATGGTGCAAATCAAAAAACCAAAGGTAAATATTTTTATTTATATCGCTATATATGCTTTGCACTAGAGTTTGTTTTAGTAATTAATACGATGTGCTTTTTATTTGGCATTATTGGTTATTTAAGATTTTCAATTGTGACTACAATTTATCATCTAGGTTGGCATTTTGAAGAGTTCACTGCAACCGCAATATCGCATTATCTTAATGAATATTTTGCAGGTAATAATTACACTGCGGGAGACGTTTTTTTATATTATTCATTTTTGCCCGCAACCATTATTTTATTGGCTTATAAATTGTGTTATAACTCAATTAGAGATATGTTGTTTAATCGTTTTAATGTTCGCCTTTCTAGGAAAATGCAGAAACGTGTTAATGACAATTATAAAAAAGAAAACATAACCATGTCTGATGTTGATGAGGAATACAAAGAACTAGAGAAAGTGGCAAAAACAAAAGTATTTGACCCACTTAAATATGTGTTTGATAAAGACATGTATAAGTTAATTACTAAAGCACGATCAAATAATTACACTCAATTAAATTTACCAGAAAGGAAGTTAAATAGTGTGAGTAAATTATTGGCGGATCACTTTAAGTCAAACGGATTACTTGTCGGATTAAACCAAAATGATGAGCCTGCTTATATCAGTTATGACACATGGCAGACATCGCATACCTCAATTTGTGGTCTAACAGGTAGAGGAAAGGGGGTTGTAAGTGGTTGCTTATTAACACAAAATATCTGGTTAGGTTTTGCCAATATTATTTGTGATCCTAAAAAGAATGGTGGGGATCAATGGTTGTTCTATGTGATGCACGAAATGTTGCAATGTTATAACGCGATATATGGTACGAACCGTAAAGTTCACTACATCAATTTAAACATCAGTGAGCCGCAGTTAAATCTGCTAAAAGGGATCACCAAGCTTGAATTTAAAGAGTGCTTATCCGCAGGTTTTAACCTTGTAATGAAAGATACCGATGCTGACCATTATCGCAAGAATGATATTGAGCAGATGGAGTATTTATCAGAATTAATCGATAGCGTTAAGTCCATGCCAGAGTATTGGGAGAATCTTTATGCTAACCATTTGGATGACTTGTTAAACCCATCCTCAAAAATCAAACCAGAGGAAAAGGTTTACGATGATATTGTCAAAAATCATATTTCATCTTTCAGTCGTGACTTGCGTTCGTTAGCTTTGATGCCTGTACTTAGAACTGACGAGGGTATTGATCTTGAAGCAGCTATTTTAAATGGTGATGTTATTTATATTAACGGTTCATCTGACAGTACAAATATTAAACGTCTACAAAAGATGCTGCTACATCGTTGCATTCAAATTGTCGCTAAAACAGCGAACAACAAGCAACGTCCACATGTGACTTTCTTCATTGACGAGACAACTTACTTTTTATCACGCCCCTTGAAAACGGCAGTAAGCACTATTCGTGACCAACGCGCCAATTTCATTTTCAACTATCAAGGCATTGATAACTTACGCGATGTTTCAGAAAGTGACCCATCATTAGATGGCGCTGTGATCCAGTCGGTCATTTTAAATAACTCAGGCACCACCTTGGTTTACAAGGTTAATCATGAGCCAACACGTCAGTGGGCAGCAAAGATGACAGGCGAAAAGATTGTTAATGCAGTCAGTAAAGAAATCGAGGGCGTTTCGGGTGATTATGGCACGATTGATGCCAGTGGCAAGTTGAAGATTAACCCGAAAAAAGAATCTAAATTTCACGCTAACGTATTTGGTTTACTGCCTAAGCGCGTAGGGGTGATGTTTGGTGATGATCCCGCACAGTTGATTTTTACCAGTCCAGTTGGTGTTGAGCCTGATTATGATTCAAGAGCAATTACGCGTTATAACACCTACAAAATGAAGTCATATTTTTTCAGATTGCCAAGTGTTGATGGTGAAGCACCAGAAGACATAAATAACGAGCCAAGCGATATTGAAGTAAGTAAAGCAAACGAGGTAAAAAGTGTAATTAACACAAGGAAAGTCAAAACACCAAATCAAGCAAACAGCACGGTAAAACCAAAAGCATTTAAGCCCAAAACCAAGAAAGGAGAAACGCCAGAAGTAGAGCAAGATGATCTACCAAGTATTCATGATATTTTTGATCTTTTTGATGACGAGTCAGAAGTTAACGCAGTATCCAATGTGGCGGAAAAACCAACAGCAAGTAATCAAAAATCGATAAATCCAAAATTCCCGACCAAGGTTAAAAAAGCCAAAAAATAACCAAAAAACACCCAAAACAAAACATAGGAGTAAAAAATGAAAAAACTATTATCAACTATTCTGGTATCAGTAGCATTAATTGGGGCAGTTAACGCAGACACACACAAAGCCAGTGATAACTTTAGTGCAGATCAACAGGTTCAAATAGGTAAAATAGCCGCTCAATATCTCATTGACCACCCCGAAGTATTAATGCAAGCCGCACAAAAACTTCAAGAAAAACAAATGGCAGCACAGCAAAATGCAATGACAACTGCTGTTATTAAGAATGCAGATAAGTTATTGGATACTAAAACCACGCCAACCGCAGGGAATGAAAAAGCTGATATTACCGTGATCGAGCTATTTGACTATGAATGCGTCTATTGTCATAAAGCTGCACCACATATTGAAAAGCTGATGCAAAACAATAAAGATGTGAAGTACGTTTTCCAAGAATTTCCAATTTTCAGCGCTCGTTTTGAGGGTTCTAAACTTGGTGCCGAAGCTGCCTTTGCAATTTATAACCTTTACGGCAGTGAAGCTTATATGCAATTTCATAATGCGTTAATGCTTGGCAAAAATGCCAATAAAGACGAAGGTAAGCTTAAAAAGGATGACATCATGGATGCAGTTAAGGCAATCAAAGGCGTTGATGTTTCTAAAGTTGAATCATACATGAAAAAAGAATCACCTGCCCTTATTCAAGCATCGATGGAATTAGGTCAATCATTAGGACTGCAAGGCACACCTGCATTTATCGTTATGCCAACACATGGCGCTAACGCGATGAATACCAAAGTAATCGGTGGTTATGTCGGTTATGACGTTTTACAAGACGCATTAAATCAGGTTAAAGCGGCTATCAACGCTGATAGCAAGAAGTAAATAAAATAAACAATCAAACTACTAAACTACGCATAAGGAGAAAACTATGCCAAGAAAGAAACTTAGTCCAATAGAACAGATCGAGCAATTAAAAAAAGAAGAAATTGCCATCATTGCTAAACGTGAATCACTGATCACCAAGCGTTACCTTGAGATTGGTAAAATCGTTCACAAAGCAGGTCTTTTTGACATTGATAATAAAAAACTTGCTGAAATTATTAACGCAGGCAAAGAATTGGTGCTTGATGACGCTAAGACGGAAAGTAAAGAAGAAGTCATGTAATCAAAATCAGGAGCAAATCTGAAAGCTAACCGCCTGTGGATAACTTTTAAAAATTTGCTAAATTCTCTCATTTTTACATCCATCCCTAAAAATATTTAATTTTTTTCACTTTCTTAAACCCTTTATTTATAAGGCTTTTACTGGTGTTTAAAAAACTTTTTTCAATTATTTTGCCATTCTGAACCAAAGTTACATACTTAGACTTTGTATCGCTTTAAATTACTCGCATTGCAATCGCGCAGGAGTTGTTATGCGAAGTAGTTACAGTAGATTTTTATATTCATTCCCTTTGTTTGTCATGGTATCGAGTATGCCATTTAACACAGGCTTTGCACTTGATAATGATATTGCCAATATGTCATTGTCCAAGTTGCAGGGCATCAATAGTGGCAATGCCGCTAACACGCAAGATGCGCTAGGTGTTGATGCTCACGCTGTTGGTGATCAATCCGCAATGTCGGGTGACTCAATGGGCGCTGTTGGTAAGCGCTTTGCGAATATGACGCTAATAATGTCACCGCAATGCAGTAGTGATAGTGTTTTAAATGGCTTAGATGGCGCTATACTTAAGTTTCCATGCCAAAGTATAGCTACTGCTATTACAGGCGTTATTTGCTTGCCTAAATTAGCAGATTGTTCAGATGATAAAAACTTTGCACCAATTACAGTGCCAGTTGGCTCTAGCAAAAGTATCTATGGTTACGATTTCAGCGCAAGCTGTCAGGCAAATTGTACAATCAGAATGGCGCAAAATGGCGCTGTTATTACCAATGCTGACACCATCAATAGCCAGTCCAAGCAAGAAGCTGCTAAAAATGATCAGTACAACATGGTCGCCCAAGGATACGTAGGTAAAGATGGCTATTCACAGCAACAGGCTTATCTATGGTCATTTGGCAAAGGTGGGGATAACGATGTTATTGGTACGCAGTGCATTAATGGCGCTGCGGGTTACTTAGACAGTGGAGAGTATCATACGTGCGATAACTCGCAATCTGGTTCATTCAAAACAGGATGCCATGAGGAAAAGACATGTACTGATTGGAAAACAACAAGCCGTGATATAGATACCTATCATCAATGTACGTTGAAAGCAAAGGTTAGTGATGTTCAGTGCGACAAGGTTCCTGTTGTTACGGTTCAGGAAGTGGTTATC
>JAQCCA010000159.1 GCA_027621155.1 Pseudomonadota bacterium
AATTTATAAATAATGACATGGCGCAACTTTTATTTATTTTTATGCGCTTAGTGTACGTTTTAGGTCTCCAATAAAGCACTGTCTTCGGCTATAGTGAATAACACTTAAATCGAAGAACTTTTAACCTATGGCACAGTATTTTCTTGTTTTTAACTGCGGTAGTTCCTCAATTAAATTCTCACTTTATGATCATAATACCTTGGTACAGATGCTTGTTGGATTGGTTGATAAAATTAATACCAAAGAAACAACGCTAAGCATTTCTGTTAATGGACAAACTAAGACAGAGAATGCGCCACTTAATTACCACCAAGCATTTGCCAAAATAATTGACTTTTTAAAGCAGCAAGACTATTTCAGTCAAATCATTGCTATTGGGCATCGCGTCGTTCATGGTGGACATTATTTCGATCGTGCTGTCGTTGTAACGGGTGATGTTATTGCTAAAATTCGTGCCCTTATCCCTTTAGCTCCCTTACATAACCCTGCCAACCTTCAAGGCATTGAATTTTGTCAGCAGAATTTTGAATCGATACCTCAAGTTGCCGTCTTTGATACGGCTTTCCACCAGAGTATACCTGAGGAAATCTATCGCTATGCCATCCCTAATACACTTTATGAAGATCTACATATTAGAAAATATGGCTTTCATGGAATAAGTCACCAGTATATTGCGCAAGCTGCAGCTAAGCATCTATCCCTTACGCAAGGCAATTTTATCTGCGCGCATCTAGGCAATGGCTGCAGTGTTACCGCGATCAAAAATGGCAAGAGCATCAATACCAGCATGGGATTTACGCCGTTGGATGGACTGATCATGGGCACGCGCTCAGGCACTATTGACCCTGGTATTTTTAGCTATCTTCAACAGATGCTTAATATGGACATCCATGAAATTAATCAGCTATTAAACAAACAAAGTGGTTTGCTTGGCTTATGTGGGTTAAGTGATATGCGTGAAATTGAACATCTTATTGCCAATCCTGATATCGAATTAAAGGAAGCAAAACAAGCGAAATTAGCACTGGATATATTTAGTCACCGTGTTGCGAGCTTCATCGCGAGCTACCTTATGTATTTTGATCAACTTGATGGGCTTATTTTTACCGCAGGCATTGGTCAAAACAGTGCCTTAGTACGTCAACAAATCATCAATCATCTTAAGTTCAGCGGCTTTGCCATTGATGCTGCGCGCAATGAAAATGCCGCACAAGCAATTGAAATTCACGCTAAGGGCAGCAAACGCATTATGGTACTCAAAACCGATGAAGAGCGAATGATTGCACAAAGTTGTCAAATATTATTAAGTGTCAAGGATCACACATGAGTCTACCAATCATACTACTGCCCACCGGTCAAGGTGTTGGCTTGTTCTCGTTAAAACAAGGTTTAAGATATGCCCTTGAACAGCGTGGTTATCGAGTTAAGCTGTTTAATCCATTATTTGATGCGGAAATCTCGTCTTCTGAAATTGAGCATTATTTTCAACAAAACAAAATGAAAGATTTCTTTGAATACTTGCTTAATATCTACGATAAAGTTAGTCAAAACAGTGATATTACCTTAATTGATGGAGTGTTTATCAAAGAACACAATCATAATCAATTTGAATGGCTAAACGCTTACATCAATCTCTTTAATAAAACACTTATTCGCGCGTTTAATGCTAATGTTATCCTCATTGCACGCCAAGGATATAAGACGCTAAAAGACCTTGAAATTCAACTAAAGCTACATCAACAGCAAATTCCTCAAGATGCACTTTTAGGCGCCATTATCACTAAACTTAACGCGCCAGTTGATAGTGATGGCAAAAATCGTTTTAGTTTATTAGATGAAGATATTAAAAGTAGCGCACCAAACCTTACGCGATCAGACATTGAAGCATTAACTATTTTTAGCAGTAATCACCTAGATTTGCTCGGGGTGACACATTGGCAAAACAACCTCACCTATCCACGCGTTATTGATATTGCCAATCGCTTAAATTTAACTGCGCTCTTTGCAGGCTTTGACCTTGAACGTCGTGTGCATATCGTCACCATGTGCTCGCGTACCGTCGATCACGCTTTAGATGAGATAAAGCCAGGCACCTTAATCATCACAGCTGCTGATCGCAGTGATATTATTCTAGCAGTGGCAGTTGCCGCACAAAAAGGCATTAAAATCACGGGATTAATACTAACTGCCTTCTCACTTGCCAATCGTGCTGTACTTGATTTCTGTCTTGATGCGGCTACAGGCATGTCTTTACCTATCTTTGTGACCGACAATAAGAGCATTAGCACCATTTTGAAATTAGCTGATATTGATTACAGTAGCATTCCCAAAGATGATATAACGCGTTTAAATCTCTTGCGATCATCCATTGCTGAATGCATTGATGTCGATATGATTACACGCAAACTCACTGCAACACCCGCACCAACTAAACTATCGCCACCCGCGTTTCGTCATTATCTGATCAAGCGCGCAACTGAAGTCACCAAACGTATCATTCTACCAGAGGGTTTAGAGCCGCGCACGATTGAAGCCGCTATTTTCTGTAGCGAACGCAAGATTGCTACTTGTATCTTATTAGCGAAACGCGATGATGTGATTGAAGTTGCCAAAAAGCAAGGCTTACACTTATCGGATAAAGTCATCACAATTGACCCAGATAGCATCAAAGCTCAATATCTCAAGCCACTTATCGATGCACGCAAACACAAAGGCATGACCGAAATTATGGCGCGTGATGCACTTGAAGATAATGTAACCCTTGCAACCATGATGTTATATATGTCAGATGTTGATGGCTTAGTCGCCGGTGCTTTAAATACCACAGCACATACCATTTCCCCCGCACTTAAAATCATTAAAACAAAACCTGACTGCTCGATTGTCTCTTCGGTATTTTTCATGTGCCTTGAAGATCAAGTACTTATTTATGGTGATTGCGCAGTTAATCCTGATCCGACAACTGAGCAATTAGCTGAAATTGCTATTCAAAGCGCTGAGTCTGCCACAGCATTTGGTATTGCCCCTAAAATTGCCCTGATCAGTTACAGTACGGGTGACTCAGGTCATGGTGCCGATGTTGATAAAGTCAAATCTGCGACTGAATTGGTTAAGGCAAAACGTCCTGATCTAATCGTTGATGGTCCCTTGCAATATGATGCTGCCACAACGCTCTCGGTTGCTCAAAAAAAGGCACCTAATAGTGCCGTTGCCGGATATGCCAATGTATTGATTTTTCCAGATTTAAATACAGGCAATACAACCTATAAAGCCGTGCAGCGAAGTGCTGACGTCTTAAGCATAGGTCCCGTATTGCAAGGCTTAAACAAGCCGGTTAATGATCTCTCGCGCGGCGCAACCGTCGATGATATTATTTACACCATTGCAATTACTGCGATTCAATCACACGCCACTGAGTAAACGTTGATTAAGCGTAAGTCGAAGTCCTTCATTCTCAAGCGCACCCTTCGACTCATGCTCAGGGTGCGATAAGCACTTCAACCATATTTCATTAAGCAAACGTTGGCTGAGCGTAAGTCGAAGCCTTTATAAGCATACCATTCTCGGGCGTATACAATACGCCCCTACGATTTAATCAACTGGTGAGTTATCATCTGCGCCATATTACCCACGGACTTTTTCACAACATCTGACATTACATCATCTTTCACAAATAAATGCTCTCCTTGCACACCGTAAAACAGCACATGATCTATCGGCATATTAAGCGCATTTGCCAATGCTAAAGAAGGTGCAACACCAATATTATGAGAAGATAGAAACCCACTAAACTCAAGAATCTCATGCGACTGTAGAGTGAATGGCATACTGGGTTCAACGCCCGCATTAACTGCATCGATTAGAATGATTTGAGCATAGTCCTTTTCTAAGAAACGCAATAAATTCAAACCTGGTCGATCGGCAATTTCAATATCGATATGTGAACGTTGGCTACTCTTGAGCATCTCTTTGACTTCTTTTGCTACTAACCAACCGAATTGATCATCACCAAAAGGCGAGCCAATACCAAGAACAAGTGTTTTTTGTTTTCTCATCCTTACTTGTCATCACTTGTCGAATCAAATAAACTTGACATAACTTCAAAAAGATTTTTTTGATCTAACGCTGTCAAAGCACCCAGTTTCTTTAAAATATTTTTTTGATCGATGGTCGCAATCAACGGTTTAAGCATTGATAATTTAGGCAACCCTGCTTGTTGCCATTCGGATAATACGCACTCACCATATCCAAGCGGTATTTTAATCTGACTTGTAATAGCCATCAAAATAATTTCTGGTCTTTTATATTGGTAAGTTTTCTGACTTATCACCACTGCTGGGCGTTTTTTTGAAGATAGTAGGTTTGTAAAAGGGAATGGGACTAAAACAACATCACCAATATCATAGGTCATTATAGATTTCGTCCTCATCATTATCCCACACTTTTTGAAAGCTTGACTGTGACATCATTGTGAAATCTTTGCGCACTTTTTGCAAACTATCTTTTTGATGCAAAAAATCAATAAAATCCTCCACCTCTGCAAAATACTTCGCGGGTAAGTGGTTTAGCTTCTGAGTGATTAAATCAATATGTTTTGACTGCATAAAAACTCCATATACTCATTGATACCTGAAATTATGGACTACATTTCGACAAACATCAAATAAAGAGTTTAATCGCAATGACCAGAGCAATATGCTAAGCATTAGTCTTCTGCAAGGAATTAAAATTGATAGAAAATTAACGCATTATTATAAAAAACCTCACCTTTACCTGCGCATAATTGATCCAGTGTTTTAAACCACTCAAGTGGGTTTTCACGAAAACACACGGGATTATTTGAAGCATACATGAGCCTTTGGTAGCCAAAATAATCGATCGCATAGTCAATAATCGCTTTACTATGCGCAAGCTGTCCTAACATTTGCAGCCCTGATAATTTCAGTGAAACGTGCTCAACCTCGGATAAGACTCGCATACTTTGCTGCCATAACTTACGCTGCTCACCATTCTCCCATAATGGCAAACCACAATGTTCAATTGCCGTTTTAACACGTGATGCTTTAAGGTGTGGCGCAAGATTTAACAACTGTCGCGGGTAGGCTTGACAGTCAAAAATAAGATCATAATCCGCTAATATTTGCAAATTGGCTAATACATTGGGATGCGTTGATAGATCCTGAGACTCAGGGCGGTAATCAACACCTTGTTCATAGGCTAGAATATGACGAATACCAACGACTTGAGGATATTGCTTAAGCTTGTCTAGCTTGGCAATAAACAGTACTTTTGGCAATGTCATATCGACATAAGCAATATGTCTGATTTGAATCTCAGGGCATTTTTGCGCCACTGCCATCAACCATTTGATTTCAACCTCTGTGTCAATACGACTATCATGCGCTTCAATATGCACCGCACCATAGAGTTTATCCTGCATTTTCTGCTGTAGCGTCTGAGGCAAGAAATCCTGCTTCAGCGCTTCATTTGATTGATTTAACACCCAACTATTTATCTCTTGATTCAAGTCCCAAAAGTGAACATGTGTATCGATAACCTGCAAAACCATACTCCATCAATTCAAGTTTTTCGTATTCTATACTCAACATGATCCATTTTACAGCGTTTACTGCCTCAACGCTGTAACAGTTTTGATACACGACAATACCCCATTGAAACAGCAAATTATTTTATTTCTGCTATTCTTGACCGTAGATACCCCCAGTAAACCACAACCCAAGAGGTGAATATTATGAAATTATGTAACTGCCCAGCAGCTTGTTAATTGAACTGTGGGATTTTGCCATTAAAGACACCTGCAATGGTAT